>JAIKZO010000137.1 GCA_024682115.1 Lachnospiraceae bacterium | reverse complement strand
GCAAAGAAAGGCGGTTTTACGCAGGTTGTCATGATGGCAAACACCGATCCTGCGATAAGCGATACCGAAACACTTGGTTATGTACTCGGCAAGGGCGCCCAAACGGGTATCAGAGTACATTCCTGCGCTACCGTCACAGTCGGAATGCAGGGAGAAGAGCTTACGGATATGTTCTCGCTTAAGAAAGCGGGGGCCGTGGGATTCACGGATGACGGCAGGCCGCTGATGAATGAGGATCTTGTTAAGGATGCCATGGTAAACGCCATGAAGCTCGGTGTGCCCGTGAGTTTCCATGAGGAAGACCCTTCATACATAAAGCATAACGGGATAAACGACGGAATGGCGTCAACCTATTACAAGATAGGGGGTTCGCCTAGAGAAGCCGAGATAAGCATGATCTCCCGCGATATAGATATAGCCAAAAAGGTAGCCTCAGACTCAGATGCCGCAATGGACCATGGGGACGGGGTTGTCGGTTCATGTTTCGTGATCCAGCACATCAGCACCAAAGAGGGCGTAGACCTCGTGCGAAACGCCAAAAAGGAAGGCCTTAATATTCATGCGGAGGCGACGCCTCATCATTTCAGCCTGACAGAGATGGATGTCATAAAGTTCGGGACAAATGCCAAGATGAACCCTCCTCTGCGGACAGAGGAAGACAGGGACGCGATCCTTGACGGTATAAAGGACGGAACCATAGATATTATAGCGACGGACCACGCTCCGCATACGGCTGCCGAAAAGGAAAAGTCCATAACCGAGGCTCCGAGCGGCATCATAGGACTGGAGACTTCGCTTTCTCTGGGCATACAGAACCTGGTCAACAGAGGATATCTTACCTATCCCGAGCTCATAGACAGGATGTCAACGGCGCCCTGTAAGCTCTACGGTCTTGAAGGCGGAAGCATAAAAGAAGGCACGATAGCGGATTTCGTGATCTTTGCGCCCAATGAGATATGGGAAGTTACGGGATTTAAGTCAAAGGCCAAGAACTCGCCTTTTTTGGACAAGAGATTGCCCGGTGTTGTTAAGTACACGATCTGCGATGGCAAGATCGTATATATGGAATGATTTCTACCTGACGCATCCTATGATTTCGTGTATGTCCGAAATGTTGTTTTTCTTCATGAATCCTTCTATACCGTCTATGACTTCGGTCATTGTATAGGGATTGACGAAGTTCATGGCTCCGACGGCAACGGCGGTCGCTCCGGCCATCAGGAATTCAATGGCGTCTTCGGCGTTTGCAATACCGCCCATTCCTATGATGGGGATATTTACGGCCTGTGCGCACTGATAGACCATCCTTACCGCTATGGGCTTTATCGCGGGACCTGATAATCCTCCCGTTTTATTTGCAAGGACGAACTTTCTCCTGTTTATGTCTATCTTCATTCCCGTTATCGTATTTATAAGAGAGATCGCATCTGCACCGGCATTCTCGGCCGTTCTTGCCATGAGTGCTATATCCGTGACATTGGGGCTAAGCTTCATTATCACGGGCTTTTTTGAATGTGCCTTTATCTCGCGGGTTATATTATCGAGAGCTTTGGGATCCTGACCGAATGCGATCGCGCCTTCCTTTACGTTGGGGCACGAAACATTGATCTCGAGCATATCTACGGGTTCGTCGGATAATCTTTCGACTGCTTCTATATAATCGCTTACGGATTTACCGCAGACATTTACGATTATCTTTGTATCATATTTTTGTAAAAAGGGGATATCCCTGCTGCAGAACACATCAAGTCCGGGATTCTGCAATCCTATGGCATTTAGCATTCCGCCGTAGGTTTCGGCTACTCGGGGTGTCGGGTTGCCTTCCCATGGGATGTTTGAAACGCCCTTTGTCACGACAGCGCCCAGTTTATTAAGATTAACGAACTCCTCATATTCCATTCCGGATCCGAAGGTTCCGGATGCGCTCATAACGGGGTTCTTAAACTCTGTTCCTGCTATCTTAACGGTAGTGTTCATCAGATCATAACCTCCCTGCAGTCAAATACCGGTCCGTCGGTGCAAATCCTGGCGTTATTTACGTTTGAATGTGTGTCTTTGTGAACCGTTTTGCATACGCATCCGAGACACGCACCCACACCGCAGGCCATACGTTCCTCAAGAGAGATAAACGCTTTAACCTCACGATTGTTATTTGACGTTTCTGCGTATTTTTTTATGGCTTTTAACATCGGAAGAGGGCCGCAGGCAAGTATAACACCTGTTTTAATGCCTTTTTCCCTGACCACATCAAGGACATTTCCCCTGGTTCCGACAGAACCGTCTTCCGTAGCAATTTCAAGGGTTCCGTAGTTTGCTAAATCCTGATTTAGGTAAAGATCGCCGTTTCGGTAGCCTGCAATAACGGTATGTTTTATTCCGTGGGCATATAATTCTTTGGATAGCTGAAGAATTGGCGGAATTCCGATACCCCCTCCCATGATCACGACATCGTTGGCACCGCTTAAGTCTTCGCCGAATATCTTAACGAATTCGTAACCGTTGCCGAGTATCCCGATGATGGATACAGTGTCGTTTTCCTTAAGTTTACTGATATCCGCGGTTCCCGCGTTTTCGCCCGATACCCTGTATACGAGCCTCATTGCCTTAAAATCATCCGATATCTCGCAGATGCTTATCGGTCGGGGCAGAAGCTTTGAGACATCAGATGTATAGACGCCGACAAACTGGCCCGCGTGTGCATACATCGCAAGGTCGGTCTTTAACCATAAATCATGGATGCCGTCTGCTATCATCTGCTGGCTGATGACTGTAGCGGTGGTTTTTTTCTGCATACGTTCTCCTGTGTTGATCGTGCAAAGTAAGTTTGCGTAATAGTTATCATTCATAAAAATCTTCCGCACTCAGGCGGAAGATTTATGATAGTCAGAAATGGACCGGTAACCCCGTCCCGGGGGGTCGTTCCATTGCTATTTGGTTCCGAAGATCCTGTCGCCGGCATCTCCGAGTCCGGGACAGATGTAAGCATCTTTGTTGAGGCATCTGTCGAGGTGTCCTACGAAGATCTGGATGTCGGGATGAGCCTCGCTGAGTCTCTTAAGTCCTTCGGGAGCGGCTATGATGCACATGAACTTTATGTGCTTTCCGCCGTGCTGCTTTATGAAGTCAACTGCTTCGGCGCCTGAGCCTCCGGTCGCGAGCATCGGATCAAGGACTACGATGGTCCTCTGGTCGATGGGTTCGGGCAGCTTGCAGTAATATTCGTGGGGTTCGTGTGTCTCATGATCCCTGTAAAGACCGATGTGTCCGACTTTGGCTGTGGGGCAGAGGTTCAATATTCCGCCGACCATTCCGAGTCCTGCGCGGAGGATCGGTACGATCGCAAGCTTTTTACCTGCGATCATGGGAGTCATGCACTTTTCGATGGGTGTTTCTATCTCTACTTCCTTAAGAGGAAGATCCCTTAAGGCTTCATATCCCATGAGCATCGCGATCTCTTCAATGAGCTTACGGAATTCGTTGGTTCCTGTATTTGAATCACGAAGGAGAGAGATCTTATGCTGAATAAGAGGATGGTCCAAAATAACGACGTTGTTGTTGTTTTCCATAAAAAAGATGTCCTTTCCGAAAATTGATGATCATCGATCGAGCGATCGCCTAAAGATCATTTTATCACAGCGGGGGATGTGAAACAAGGTACATTTGATATATCGTGACCACAATATATAGATTGGACCAAAAGTGTTTACATAACAAGAAACCCTTGTATTTATGGGGTTTTTGGTACTTTTTTGCCTTTACATCCGACCACAATATGTGGTATATTCTCATACGATAGGATTTTCCGCGGGAATGTCCTTATCAGACAGATGCGATCCGCAGATGTGCGGAGAAACAGAACCTCAAAACTATAATAAATGCAGGGAGGAAAAATCATGAAACTCATTTATCAGGTGGAAGACAGGGTTAAGTTCGGCCCTCTTCTGGTATTTGCCATTCAGCAGCTGTTGGCGATCATGACTGCAACGCTCGTTGTTCCCATTATAATAGGGAACGGGATGAGTTCAGCGGCAGCATTGTTCGGAGCCGGATGCGGAACTTTGGTCTATATTCTGTTCACAAACAGAAAAAGCCCCGTATTCCTTGGCTCCTCTTTTGCGTTTATAGGTTCGATGAGCGCAGCCTTCGCAGGAAGCGCTACTGTAGCGGTTGGCTATCTCGGACTTATAATCGGTGCGATCTTTGCGGGACTTGTTTATGTAGTCATCGCTCTTATCGTAAAGGCTGCCGGAGTTAACTGGATCAACAAGCTCATGCCTTCCGTAGTTATCGGACCTACGGTTGCCATCATCGGACTTTCACTTGCCGGAAACGCGGTAGGCGATATCACATCCGGTGGACTTAAGACAGCTGAAGGTGCTTCTGTCGCAAGCCCTCACGTTGCTCTTATCTGCGGACTTGTTACACTTGCGGTAACGATGATCTGCTCTGCTTACGGCAAAAAGAGCGGAAAGCTCATTCCTTTCATATACGGAATACTTGCGGGATATGCCGTATCGCTCGTGTTTACCGGAATAGGAAACGCTACCGGCTCAGATGCATTAAAGGTAGTTGATTTTGCTCCGTTTGCGGCTCTTGTTGACGGCGGAGTTTCATTAAAGACATTCATTTCGGCTCCCAGCTTCACATTCTTTACGGCTCTCGGCGGATTTACGGATATAGACGGTGGTTACATAGGAACCATAGCAGTCGCATATATCCCCGTTGCGTTCGTTGTGTTTGCCGAGCATATAGCTGACCACAAGAATATTTCCTCGATAATCGAAAGAGATCTTCTTAAGGAGCCCGGACTTCACAGAACACTCCTCGGAGACGGAATCGGTTCAATGGTCGGCGCATTCTTCGGAGGATGCCCTAACACCACATACGGTGAGTCTATCGGATGTGTTGCCATCACAAAGAACGCCTCTGTTTATACGATAATCGCAGCGGCATTCGGTGCCATCATTATCTCATTCCTTTCTCCCTTCATAGCTTTCGTAAATTCGATCCCCAGCTGTGTAATGGGCGGTGTCTGCATGGCACTTTACGGATTCATCGCAGTATCCGGTCTTAAGATGGTACAGAACATTGACCTCAACAAGAACAAGAATCTGTTCGTTGTTTCGATCATCCTCATCGCAGGTATCGGAGGACTTACGGTTTCGTTCGGAGCGGTTACGATCACATCAGTTGCAGCTGCACTCATCCTCGGTATCCTTGCAAATCTGATGCTCAAGGATGCACCTGAAGAATGATCTTTCAGAAAGATAAATGATTATAGATGAACTTAAAAGGGCCCGTCTGGTGATACAGACGGGCCCGATCTTTGGGAAAATAATATGGGCGATCTATAGTCCGGCCTCTTCGGCCATTTTATCAAACCCTGCAAACACAGCTTCATATGTCTGTTTGCATATGTCGGGAAGTTCGCCTCCCCAGGTTTTTTCCGCCATCTTATAGCCTTTTTCAAAGGCTGATCTCATTTCTTCGATCTTATCGGGATCCCCGCCCGTAAGAGCGACGGCGAAATCAAGGATTCGCTGTGATGTCTGCTTAACTCCCCAGTAACCATCTTCGGAAATGTCTTCCTTGGCCTTTGCGATATCTTCTGCTGAGTATTCCCTGCCCAGTATTTCAAAGATACTGCTTCCTTTATCGGCCTGATGGAGGATGATCTTTTCGACAAGGCTCTTAAGCTGAGCCGTTCTCTGCTCAGAATCTGCCTTCATCTTTGCTATAAGATCTTCATTGGGGGCGTAAGTCTTTTTCGATGATTCGCTTACAACTTCCTGATCGGAAGATGAACGTTCATACACGGCTGCTACCGAATTGTCGGGAGAGGAAGCTGCTTTTTGCGTTTCCTTCTTCGTATATTCGGCACCTGCCTGATATGCGCTGTAAGCGTTTACACCTGTAACTCCGTTTACATTCATATCTTTACCCTCCGTGGTAATGGTGCACCGTACCCTCGAAAGTACGGAATTATATCGTTACGAATCTTGTATCGGCATTTTGTTAGCCGGACTTAACCCCTTTTCGAAAAAAATTTAAAAAAATTTTTATTTGGTACTTGTAAATCCCATATATGCTGTGATAGGATAGCCACATCGATCATTTCATTTTTTATTCCGAGTCGTTTCGACTCACATTTTCACATCAGGTTATTTGATCAAAGGATTTGATATTTCGGTGTGCCGGTGTCTATTCATGGGTTAAATGGGTTGATTCTTTATTTTCTGGAAATTTCTGTTCTATCTCTTTTTCCGGTATGCCGACATTTCAAATAAGGTGCGGAAAGGGACCTCCGCTCCGAACGGGTCGGGGACAATGCAAAGGGATATTGTCCCCGACTATGTTACATTGGATTTTTACCATCAAAGGGGTATAATAAAAATATGTTTCTGTTGTTTTTTGTCCTGTGGGTAGTTTTTAACGGACAGTTTACATTTGAAATAGCCGTTTTCGGCATCATAATATCGCTTGCAATGCATGCTTTCATTTGCAGGTTTATGAATTTTTCGCTAAAGAGGGATCTTTCACTGATAAGATGCTTCTTTTATTTCTTATACTTCAGTTTTATCCTCATCATCGAGATAATAAAGGCCAATCTGGTCATGGCCAAATTCATCATCATAAAACAGGAATACGAGCTGCATCCGGTGATCATTAAGATGAACACCTGCCTTGAGACCAGGATCTGCAGGGTGCTCCTTGCAAATTCCATCACCCTTACTCCCGGAACCATCACGATAAGCCTTTCGGGAAATGAACTCATAATACATGCTATAGATGAATCCCTCGCGATAGAAGACGACGGGGATTTTATTTTTGAAAAGATCCTTCTTAAAATGGAAAAGATCGGAAAAGGAGTTAAGTCATGACGCTCGATATGTTTACCGATAAAGTATATTCGGTCGTTTTAGTGATACTTGCGATCATGGTACTTGTCTGCCTTTTCAGGGCCGTTATAGGCCCCAGAGTTCCCGACAGGATCGTGAGCGTGAACATGATGGGAACCATGGTAATGGTCATCATCGCTATACTCGCGGTCAAGAATAATGAAGGTTATCTAGCGGATATCTGCGTGCTTTATGCGATGATATCCTTCCTTGCGGTCGTTGTGCTCTGTAAGGTTTACCTCGGAGTGTATCTGGAGAAGAAAAAGACTGATGATAAGAAGAAGGAGGAGACGGAAGATGGCGATCATTAAAGCGATCTTTACAATTCTCGGACTGATCCTCCTGTTCATCGGGATACTGATATTCGTTTTTGAACTTGCGGGATTCGTTAAATACAGATATATCCTTAACCGTATGCATGCCGCCGGAATGGGGGATACCCTCGGCATCTTCATATGCCTTTTCGGCCTCGTGCTCATATGCGGGTTCAGTTTCGTATCCGCAAAACTCCTTTTGGTCATCGCGTTCCTCTGGTTCGCTTCGCCCACGGCTTCGCATCTTATAAGCCGTCTTGAGGCCGTGACAGACGAGGAGATAAACAAATACGTCGATGTCCAGACCGAAGGAAATCTGTCCGAATATCTGCGGAAGGAAGATAAGGATCTTACGGAGATCCTTAATGAAGAAGAGGAGGAAGAAGATGAATAACAGTCTGTTTATGTATATCCTTCTTGCGATCCTCATAGTGTGTGCCATCTCGGTCACTTTTTCAAGGAACCTCCTGAATTCCGTCCTTATTTTCATGGCATACAGCCTCGTTATGAGTATCATCTGGGTGATCATAGAATCACCGGACCTTGCGATCACGGAAGCCGCGGTCGGAGCCGGTGTTACCAGTATATTGTTTTTTGTGACGCTTAAAAAGATCCACGGCGTGCTGAACAATCCCGAAGAAGAGGGAGAGTCCGTCGAGGATGACGATGAAGAGAACGAGAGAAAGGCTTAGATCTTATGACGCAGGATGAGATCAACGAAATGCTGAAGGCTTCCGACCGGAGCGTTTTGGTAAATGATGAAAAACCTACAAAGAAATCGGGCTTTTTAAGCTGGTATGAGGGTGAGAACGACATCCTTTATTCGAACCTGCGCATGAAGCGCTCTTACGAAGACCATATCAAAAAGGAACCCACGATAAAGGAACATAACATCGAGGAAGCCAAGGTCCGTTATGCGGTCTATGATACCGCAAACAACATGGAACTCAAGGCATTCGGATGGGTGTATAAGGTTTCTGCGATACTGTTCTGTGTGGCACTTGCTCTGGCACTCGTATTTACGGTCTCTTACCTTCCGAAGGTCGGGGATCCCGATACGCCTGCCAACTCAGGAGTCGTATCGCAGCGTTATATAGAAAAGGGACTTGAAGAGACGGGTGCCGTAAACATCGTATCGGGCATCATCTTAACCTACAGGGCCTTTGATACGTTCGGCGAGACCAACGTGCTCTTTATCGCGACATGCTGTGTAATGTGCATGCTCATGATAGATGAAAAACTCCTTCACAGAAAAGAGGATACCGACTCTAAATACGAGCCGAAAAAAGACGATATACTTCAGCAGACCGCGAAGGTCCTTTGTCCGATCATATTTGTCTTCGGGATCTACATCATCCTTAACGGTCAGATTTCTCCGGGCGGCGGATTTTCCGGCGGCGCGGTCATGGGAGCGGGGCTTATCCTGTTCGTCAGCGCTTTCGGATTTGAGACCACGCAGAAATTCTTTAACGAGACTGTTTATAAGATCGCCAAGATCACCGCACTTTGCATGTACGGACTCATAGGTTCGTATTTTTACATAACCGGTGCAAACGGTATAGCCAATCATATCCCTCTCGGTATCGCGGGACATATCCTTTCGGGAGGTATCATCCTTCCGATCGACATCGCGGTCGGGATAGAGGTTGCCTGTACGATGTACGCTTTCTACGCGCTCTTCAGAAGAGGCGGACTTTGATGATTCGGAAAATGAGGAGATCATAATGGGACCGAACCTGCTTGCCAATTATGCCGAAGCGATAGCACTGATCCTTTTTTCGATAGGATTCGGTAATCTTTTGCTCCAGCCCAATCTCATAAAGAAGATAATCGGACTCAACATCATGGACTCGGGGATGTATTTTTTCCTTGCGGAAAAAGGATATATCAGGGGACATGTCGCACCCATAGTCGTTGACGGGATCACGAGTACCGAAAAGTATATAAACCCGATACCCTCGGGACTGGTTCTCACGGGTATCGTTGTTTCGGTGTCCGTTACCGCGCTCATGCTCTCGCTCACGATAAGGTTATATAAGAGGTATCACACGCTGAACCTTGATGAGATATCGATGAAACTCAAAAAGGAGGGGCTGTGATGGATCTTGTTCGGAATCTGCCGGCAATCTCCATACTGATCTGCATGTTCGCGGCTATCATAAGCTCGGGATTAAAGGGCAAAGCCGCGAGAGTGCTCAATACGGTGGTCATCCTTACCGTGCTTGCTTTTTCGCTCGTTTCGTTCGTATGGTGCATCAGCCTCGGTGCCAGCGTTGTCTACGTGATGGGTATCTTTCCCGCACCCTGGGGTAACGAACTGCGTTTCGGAGTCCTTGAGACGGGAATGGCTCTGTTTTTCAGCATCATAATGCTGCTTTCCATCTGGGGCGGACGTCATAAGATGAAGGATGAGGTCGCAACGGATAAGGAGTACCTTTATTACGTATTCATAAATCTGCTTTTCAGTTCGCTCCTTGCACTCGTTTATACGAATGACCTTTTTACCGCATATGTATTTGTCGAGATCAACACGATCTCCGCCTGCGGCATCATAGTCATAAGGGAAAACGGAAGGACTATAGAAGCGGGCGTAAGATACATGATAATGTCGCTCCTCGGGTCCGGACTTCTGCTCCTCGGGATAATGATGACCTACGACATTACGGGTCATCTTCTCATGAGCAATATCCAGGAAGCGGTAAGGAATATCGTGGATTCCGGACAACCGCTCATACCTCTCGTCGTAACGATAGCACTTCTTACTACGGGACTTGCGATAAAGAGCGCGCTCTTCCCGTTCCACAGCTGGCTGCCCGATGCTTACGGTTATTCGACGGTTTCTTCGGCGGCGATCCTTTCAAGCCTGGTATCAAAAGGATATATCTTCCTTCTTATAAAGATATTCTACAGAGTGATCGGCTTTGACATCGTTTATTCGTCAAGACTTCTGAACGTCCTCTTTGTATTCGGACTCATTGCGATGATAAGCGGCTCGATGAGCGCCATAAGGGAAAACGACATCAGAAGGATGATCGCCTTTTCTTCGATCGCGCAGATCGGATATATCTACATGGGCTTCGGAATGGGAACTAAAGCCGGAATGGTCGCTTCCATATTCCATATCCTTTCGCATGCAGCGACTAAATCGATGCTGTTCGTATCGGCGATCGGACTTACCGATGTCTCAAAGGGCTCAAGGCACTTCGTGGATCTTACGGGATCGGCTCACCGGAACAGGATAGCGGGAATAGGATTCCTTGTCGGATCACTTTCGATGGTAGGTATCCCGATGTTCTCAGGCTTTATCAGCAAGCTTCAGTTCATGGATGCCGCGGTTTCGCTTTCTTATAAAAAAATGCTTCCCGCACTTATAGTCCTGGGAATAAGCACGATACTGAACGCAATCTATTTCATGAAGACTGTATTAAGGATCTACATGCCCGCCGATAAGCTCGGTGCCAACAGGGCTCAGGCGGATGTCGTCACCAATACGGTCCCTGCCGCGAGGATCGGAATAAACGGGATCGTTGAAGAAAAAGACAGGCTTGTCTTTCCACAGGAAAAGCTGTACGGGACTGTCATCATACTGTTCGTTATACTCAACATCGCTCTGGGTGTCTGTTCGAACACCGTCCTCGACTGGATAAGAGCGGGGCTGGGAATGTTTTCATAGCGGGAATGGGATAAGATTATGGTTTTTATTTTGATCTCGATCTTACTTCCAATTTTATCAGGTGCTTTTCTTCTTATTTCGAAGGAAAAGGTTTTTGATCTTAAAAGGACGTGTATCTACACGGGCTTTGTGCTCGTGCTGTGGCTTGTCTTTGTGACGGTATCGGTATTTACGCCGGCCGGCCCGGGCGAGGTCCTTGCTCTTAACGAATACCTTGTCCTTTATTTTGCCGCGGATAAAACAGGAAAGCTGTTTGCCGTGATAATGGCGATAGTCTGGGTGCTCGCGGGATTTTATTCTTTTGAATACATGAAGCATGAAGAAGAGACGAAGAGATTCTTCGGATTTTATCTTACGGTGCCCGGAGCTCTGATGGGGCTTTGCTTTGCGGGCAATCTTTTTACGTTCTATGCGTTTTATGAATTTATGACATTGCTGTCATTTGCACTCGTCCTTCATAACCGTACGAGACAGGCACTGATGGCATCGCTCAAATACCTGTTCTATTCGTTCGCGGGTGCCTATATGGTTCTCTTCGGGCTTTATTTCACCTACAGATTTTCGACCGACAAGACAGCAACGTTCCTTTACGGCGGCATCATTGACCGGGCAAACGCTCCGGAAGGGATATTGATGATCTCTATGCTCCTTATGATACTCGGCTTTTCGGTTAAGGGAGGAATGTTCCCGATGCACGGGTGGCTTCCGACGGCACACCCTGTTGCTCCTTCGCCCGCATCGGCGGTTCTTTCGGGACTCATAGTAAAAGCCGGTGTGCTCGGCATAGTAAGAGTGATCTTTTACATCTTCGGTTCCGATTTCTTTGCGGGAAGCTACGTTCAGACCGTATGCCTTATCTTAAGCATCACTACGGTATTCATGGGATCGATGCTCGCCTACAGGGAAAAAGTTCTGAAAAAGCGTCTGGCTTACTCAACGGTCAGTCAGGTTTCCTATATACTGTTCGCCCTCTTTACGGTAAATGAGACGGCGTTTGAAGGCGCGATGCTCCACGTCGCGGCTCATGCGTGCATAAAGAGTGCGCTCTTCCTCTGTGCGGGAAGCATCATATTTATAACGGGCTGTACGAGTGTCGATGAACTTCGCGGTATCGGCAAAAAGATGCCCGTGCTCATGTGGTGCTTTACTATCGTATCATTGGGGCTTATCGGTATCCCGCCGCTCGGAGGATTTACTTCAAAGTGGTTCATCTGTGTGGGCGCGTTAAAGTCGGGTACCGGAGTATTCTCGATCCTCGGGCCTGCGGTGCTTCTTGTTTCCGCACTGCTTACCGCAGGATATCTCCTGCCGATATCGATAAATGCGTTTCTCCCGGGCGATAAGTTTGAAACCGATGCCATTACCGCGGGTGCTACGGGAAGCGCCGGCAGCAGATATCATGCTTATCAGGTGGCAAAGGAACCCGGACGGATGATGCTCGTACCGATAATAATCCTGACAATACTGTCAGTTTTGGCAGGTATGTTCCCGGAGGTGATGTTATGAGTGCTCATATTTCAAACTTCTGGTATCTGATACTTGTTCTGTTCCCGATAATCGGAAGCACAGGGATATTCTTTATCCCGTTTAAAAAGCGCGATCATATGTGCATATATACGGAGACGATAACGATCCTGACATCGATCCTTTCCTTTGTGATAATGACGCACAGACCCGAAGAACCCCGTGACATCATCACTTTCGTATCAAAGTTCTCGATCTCGCTGGGATTTGACGGAATGGGAACTATATTCGGCGGACTGATCTCGTTCCTGTGGCCTTTTGCAACGCTTTATGCATTTGATTATATGAAGCATGAAGCCGGAGACAATACGGCTAAGGAGACGACGTTCTTCGGATTTTATACCATGACGTTCGGAGTTACGCTCGGTATCGCGAGCGCGGCAAATCTCCTTACGATGTACATCTTCTACGAGATGCTCACGCTTGTTACGGTCCCTCTTATCGTGTTCACGCTTTCAAGGGAAGCTACACTTGCGACCAGGACATATCTTTACTACTCACTCGGAGGTGCGGCCTTCGGATTCGTTACGCTGGTGTTCCTAAGTAACTACGGAAACAGTCTTGATTTCGTTCTCGGAGGGATCCTTCATTATAACGGAGATAGCAACACCGTCGAAGTTGCGGAAGGTACGATCGCGGGTGCCATGCAGTCGATACCCGCAGGCCTTATGAGACTGGTCTATCTGTTCGGATTCTTCGGTTTCGGTGTAAAAGCCGCCATATTCCCGCTTTCGGCATGGCTTCCGAAAGCAGGTGTCGCACCCACTCCGGTAACGGCACTTCTTCATGCGGTGGCTGTCGTTAAGGCCGGAGCCTTTGCGATATTGAGGATCACATACTACAGCTTCGGAACGGATGTGCTCAGGGATTCCTTTGCCCAGTGTATCCCGATGGCCTTTGCCATATTCACGATAGTATACGGCTGCTCACAGGCCGTAAGGGAAAGACATTTAAAGAGGAGACTTGCTTATTCGACGATCTCGAATCTCTCATATATACTGTTCGGATGTCTCGTAATGACACCGCTCGGACTGGTCGGAGCGCTGACTCATATGCTCTTCCACGGCATAATGAAGATCTGTTCGTTCTTCTGTGCGGGTATAGTCATAGAAGAGACAGGCCGTGAATACGTATACGAAGTCGACGGACTCGGAAGGCGGATGCCAAAGACATTCGGAGCGTTTACGGTAAGTGCACTTTCGCTTATGGGAGTTCCTTTGCTCTGCGGATTTTTAAGCAAATGGAATCTGGCATCGGCAGCGGCTTCATCGGGTCTTACACTTGCCTATATAGGGATCGGAGCGCTTCTCGTATCGGCCCTTCTTACGGCGATATATATGCTTCAGATAGTCATAAGGGCATATTTCCCCGAGAAAGGGTTCAATTATTCGGCGATAGAGCGTTTCCATGATCCGGGATGGAAGATGATCCTTCCTCTCGCGGTCTTTGTCATACTGATGATCGTTTTCGGACTGTTCGGGAATGTGATCACGGAACTTCTTACCGAAGTTGCCAACGGGAGTTTTTAAGGAGACGGATATATGTCTTTAGAGATACACGGATCTTTATGCGGAAATGAGATAAGTTTTGCTTTTGACGGACTCAGGGTGATCTATGCCTGCGTGGCCGTGTTCATGTGGGCCATGTGTACGCTTATCTCTCCCGAATACTTCAGATCCTATAAGAACAATCGAAGATACTATGTCTTTTTCGCACTGACACTTCCTGCGCTCATAGGGGTGTTCCTTTCGGGAGACCTTTTCACGACGTTCATCTTTTTTGAGATCATGTCGCTGACTTCCTATGTGTGGGTAGCCCAGGATGAAAGGGAAAGATCATTGAGGGCCGCGGCGACGTATCTGGGAGTCGCGGTGATCGGCGGACTCGTCATGCTGATGGGACTCTTTATGCTCTATGATCTTGCGGGAACGCTTAATGTATCGAAACTTCCCGATGCCGTTAACAGCCTTGCTTCATCGGGGATGTATACCGAAGCTGCCCTTACAAAGAAGCTCCGGATCATAGGCGCGCTTATCTTTACGGGATTTGCCGCTAAGGCCGGCGTGTATCCGCTCCATATCTGGCTTCCGAAAGCGCACCCGGTCGCTCCCGCACCGGCTTCGGCACTGCTTTCCGGAATACTGACAAAATCGGGTATCTACGGTGTCCTCATCGTTACCCTCTATATAATGCAGGGAGACCTCGGATGGGCTAAGGCAATGCTCTTTTTAGGGCTCATCACGATGTTCCTTGGAGCCGTACTCGCTCTGTTCTCTGTGGATCTTAAGAGAACGCTTGCCTGCTCTTCGATGTCACAGATAGGATTCATCATGACGGGCATAGGGATGGGCGCGATGCTCGGTGCCCACGGTGTGGTCGCATTGAGGGGAACCTTCCTTCACATGCTCAATCATTCGATGATAAAGCTGGTCCTTTTCCTTTCGGCCGGCGTCATATATTTCAATCTTCATAAACTCAATATTAACGATATCAGGGGATTCGGAAGGAACAAGAATTTCCTTAAGATTGTATTCCTTATCGGAGCATGCTCTATAGCGGGCATACCGATGTTCAGCGGTTATGTCTCAAAAACCCTTTTACATGAAGGGATACTTGAAGGCACCGGGATATTGGGAACCGGCACGGCAGGCTTTGCCGAATGGGTATTCCTGTTCTCGGGCGGCTGCACTCTCGCATACATGATAAAGCTCTTTGTTGCGATATTTGTTGAAAAGAACGAAGATGAAAACGTCCAGAAAGAATATGATGAGATGAAGAAGCTTAACGCTCATACCCAAAGAGGGTATATCGGACTTTTCTCAAGGCTGTCACTGCTTATAAGTGCAGCAGTCCTGTTCGTTCCCGGGATACTTCCCTATGCGACAATGGATAAGGCTGCGACCGCGGCTTCATCTTTCTTGAGGATCGATCAAACATCGATCCACCATGTCAACTATTTTTCTTTGGAGAATCTCAAGGGAAGTCTTATCTCGATAACTATAGGTATCGTCCTGTACTTTGTTTTCGTAAGAGGCGTCCTTATGAAAAAAGGAAAGTATGTCGACAGATGGCCGGAAAAACTCGATCTTGAAAACCTTATCTACAGGCCCGTGCTTCTCATCATCCTGCCCTCGATAGGAACGTTCTTCTCAAGGATATGCGATGATCTCGTGGACGGGACGATCGTACTTTTAAGAAAGACGCTCTTTACAGATAAACCGATCCCGAGAGAATATACCGAAGGAAACGGCCTGACACATGCGATAGGCGACGGAATGGATGATATCCATCGTGCGCTTGCGGGAGAAGACCGCGATCCGCTGCGAAGTTACGAGCACAGGCTGGCGATGTGGTATATGCGGTTCTCCGAAAACAGGACGATCATATCAAGGTCGCTTTCGTTCGGACTTGCCCTTGCATCCGTCGGACTCCTTTTCACGATCGGGTACGTTATCTTCTACCTGCTATGATGGTTATCTTCCGTTTAATATGACGGTTAGCTTCCGATAATTGTGATATTTATCTGATTTACACTGATAGCATTTAATGATATTATGGTCTGAGTGAGATTTCGGAAAAGAAAGGTTTAAACGTATGTCTACAGGTTGGATAATCTTTATCATAATCATGGTCATCCTGATCGGACTGATCATAGCGCTTTATTTTCTCGGAAAGAAGGCACAGAAAAAGCAGGAAGAGCAGCAGTCGCAGATCGATGCGATGAAGCAGACGGTCTCTATGCTGATCATAGATAAAAAGAAGATGAGACTTAAGGATGCGGGACTTCCACAGGCTGTGATCGATCAGACGCCGAAGCTTATGAGGAACAGCAAGCTTCCGATAATCAAGGCAAAGGTCGGTCCTCAGGTTTTAAGTCTCGTATGTGATGCGAAGATATTCGATGATGTTCCCGTGAAAAAAGAAGTCAAGGCTGTGGTTTCGGGAATCTATATTACCGGTGTTAAGGGACTTCACGGAAAACAGGAAAAGAAACCCGAGAAGAAAAAGAGCGCTTATGCGAGATTCGTAGAAAAGCTCCAGGAAAAAGGAGGAGCAAAGCCTCTTAAGTAGAAGCGGGTGTGATTACGAGTATCGTACGATTGGTGGAAACACTCTGTCCGCCGCTTGACATTTCATAACTGATCTCTATCCGGATCTCTTCGGGCGAATCGCTCAGAGTGATCTGGTTGGTATCGAAAACAAACTCCATGCGTCCGTATGGAGTTTTGTACATTGTACGGCAGATCTTTGAGGTATCGAAGATGAGCTTTGAATAGATATCACCGTCCCTGATGACTTCGAGAAAACGGTGATTGAACTTGTATCTTGAACTCTTAGCGGTCTGTTCGTTCTCGCTTATGAGATAGTGGAACTTATCCTTCCTGAAATACTGGGCAGGAAATTCCTGTTCGTTCGTATCCGTCTGACCTTCCGGGTCTGTCTGATATCCGGTTATCTTTACCCAAACATCTTTGTTCATATATTGCCGCCCATCTCTTCTTCCTTCATTTCCATGCGGATATGGGCTATTATCGCCTTTTCCTGATTATCTATGTGGATACGGGCCGCTTCGGATGCGGCTTCCTTGTCGTTGTTCAGGATCGCGTTGTAAATGCGGCTGTGTTCCTTAACGAGCATGCTGTGCTTGGTCTCGTCCTTAAGATAAACGAAACGGTAGCGGTACATCTGCTCCGCAAGATTGTTGACCAGCTGCTTAAGTCGAAGATTACCCGTAGCTTCCATTATTATATCGTGGAAAGCAATATCGGCTTTGGCGATGGTGGTGGTATCTTCGGTTTTAGTGGCTCTTTCAAACGCCTCGGCCGCTTCCTTAAGCTCCGATAACTGCTCACGGGTTATGCGGGAACAGGCGAGGTTTGCGATGAGCTCATCGAGCGCACGCCTTACCTCGAGCACATCTTTAAGGCTCTTTTCGGAGATCTTGGCAACTTCGGCTCCTTTTCGCGGGATCATCACGACAAGACCCTCGAGTTCGAGCTTACGGATGGCTTCGCGGATGGGGGTTCGGCTTACACCGAGCTTGTTTGCAAGGTGCACTTCCATAAGCCTCTCACCGGGCTTAAGCTGACCTGTAAGTATGGCCTTTCTCAGAGTATTGAAAACAACATCCCGAAGAGGCAGAAAATCATCCATTACAAGGTTAAAATCATCAGTCATATAAGATCCTTTTTGTCAGTTTACGTTGTTTATGTAGGTGGTGATGAACGTTCTGGCGGCCAGGCCGTTTTCTACAAGACTCTTTTCCGCCTTTGCTGCGAAAAGATGGTCCATGAATATGCCGAAGACGGTAGGGCCGGATCCGCTCATCAGCGCTCCCCAGGCTCCGTGGTCGATAAGATACTTCTTTATCTGTTTAATAACAGGGTGTTCGGGAATGGTGACATACTCGAGAACATTGCCCATTGACTTCGATACCTGAAGTAAATCCTGATTTAAAATGGCATCCACCATCATTTCCAGATCGGGATGATCGACATCCGTCAGCTTGTCATATTCTTCGTAAGCATGTTTTGTCGAAACCGAGATCTTTGGTTTGGCGATCAATAAATAACATTGGGGTGGATTCGGAATACGGTTCATCTTATCACCTATTCCGCGGCAAAGAGCCGTTCCGCCCATGATGCAGAAAGGAACATCGGCACCGAGCTTAATTCCGAGTTTACACATCTCGTCAAAGGACATATTCAGGTTTAAAAGAGAATTTAATCCGCGGATCGTTGCTGCGGCATCGCTTGAACCGCCTCCGAGACCGGCGGCGATCGGAATGTTTTTCTTAAGAGATATAATAACGGGCGTGTTTATGTTGTGAGATTCAAGAACAAGCTTTGCGGCTTTATAGACGAGATTGTCTTCCTTGCGCAGGTCATCAAGGCCTCCGGTGGGATCATCGAGGATGTTGAGCGTAATGGGCACGGAAGCATCCGGATAGACATCGAAGGTCAGCAGATCGAAAAGATTTACGGTCTGCATCACGGTGCTTAGTTCGTGATAACCGTCCTTCCTTTTGCCTGTGATATCAAGTGAAAGATTGATCTTTGCGTAAGCTTTTCTTTTAATCATTAATCCACCCGCACTTTCTTGTATACAATATGCAATCTTAAAACAATTATAGTAAATATAAGTATGTCAGTCAACTTTGAGGTATGGTAAAATGTATCATGTATGAAAAGAAGAACGCTGATATTAACCGTAATACTTTCATTGACATTATCCGCAGTATTCTCGAATTCTTTTTATATCCGTTCATACGCCGACAAGATCTCGGAACTTGAGGATGAAAAAGAGGAAATAGAAAAGAAGAAAAAAGAAGCCGCAGATGAAAAGAAAAAGGAAGAAGCGGCACTCGATGACGCCAACGAAATGGCATCGTCTCTTTCGGATGACATGGAGAGCGTCGGGGAAGAGATAGAGGAAGTTGACGAAGAACTTGTGGCGACTATAGCCGCCGTTGAACTGGTGGAAGAAGAGATAGCCGACAAGGAAGCAGAGATCGAGATCACCACACAGGAATATGAGGAAGCACTTGCCAATGAGCAGGCCCAGTACGAGGCCATGAAGCTCAGGATCAAATTCCTTTATGAAAAAGGGGATTTTACCTATATGCAGATGCTCCTTGAAGCCAAGAGTTTTTCGGATCTTGTGAATAAGGCGGAATATGTTGAGAAACTCTACGAATACGACAGACGCCTTCTTGTCGAATACCAGGAAGCAAGGGTTGCGACCTATGAATTAAAGCTCAGGCTCGAAGAAGAAAAAGACGAGCTCGATGCTGATATGGCGGAACTCGAGGAAGAACAGAATTACCTAAACGAAATCCTTGAGAGCAAAAAAGCACAGTACGATTCCTACCAGGCGCAGTACAACAATGCGGTAAAGGAAGCGGAAAAATATAAAAAGGATATCCAGAAGAGAAACGAAGAGATAAGAAAGCTCGAGAAGGAATCCGCAGACAAGGCCGCCGAGATCGAGGCAGAGAAAGCCGCCGAAGCCGCAAGGAAGGCTGAGGAAGCAAGGAAAGCCGAAGAAGCAAGGAGAGCGGAAGAGGAAAGAAGAGCGCAGGAAGAAGGAAGGAGCTCCGGAGAGAGTTATTCATATTCGGAGAGTTCTTCATCATCATCCTCATCATCTTCCGAAGAAGCTCCCGCACAAAAGAGCTACAGGGCATCTACGAGTTTTAACTCCGGATCCAAGGGTAGGGATGTTGCCGATTACGCACTTCAGTTTGTCGGGAACCCCTATGTTCCCGGAGGAACTTCGCTTGTTTCGGGATGTGACTGTTCAGGATTTGTTATGAGGGTATATAAGGACTTCGGATACACGCTTCCGAGGACCAGTACCTCGATGAGATCCGTCGGCAGTGAAGTTTCGTATGAAGATGCGAGGGCAGGCGATATAGTATGTTATGCAGGACATGTTGCGATATATCTCGGCAACGGACAGATAGTCCACGCAAGTACGCAGAAGACGGGAATAAAGACAGGAAGTATTTTCTATAAAGAATTCATTACGATAAGAAGAGTTGTGTAAGAGCGGAAACCCGGTTTTGACCGAATGAAAAGGAGAACCTGATGATAACTGATTTTAGGGAAGTTACCGAAGACGATATGAATAATGAACCTTCGGACAACGAAAAGAAGATCGTATCCGAAATGGCTGACGGCGGTACTTCAAACGACGATAAAGATACCCCTGCGGTCCGGGACGAAGATGCCGTAGCTGAGGATGCCGGGGAAAAAGAAGAGCCCGATACCGACGACGATGACGATAACGAATACGAAAACGTGTGCTTCATGTGCCGCAGACCCGAGAGTAAGACAGGTGAGATGTTCAAGCTCATGAACAGCATATGTGTCTGCTCGGACTGCATGCATAAGACCATGGACACCGTGATGCAGTTCGATTATCAGGGTGTTCTTCAGGATCCTTCGATGCTCGACCAGTTAAGCTCCGATAAGGGACCCGGATTTCCCAATATCAGATTCCTTAACATATCCGATCTTCAGGGCACCGGCGGGATACCGAACAAGCAGAAGATCAAAAAGAAAAAGAAGGAGAGCACGCCCATCGATCTAAAGGCAATCCCTTCACCGCATAAACTGAAGGCCATGCTCGATGAATATGTCTGCGGACAGGAGCATGCGAAAAAAGTAATTTCCGTTGCGGTATACAATCACTACAAAAGAGTTGCGACCAACCATCAGGATGATATAGAGATCGAAAAATCAAACATGCTGATGATAGGACCCACGGGATGCGGAAAGACTTATCTGGTAAGAACGCTTGCAAGACTTTTGAATGTTCCGCTTGCCATTGCGGATGCCACGACACTTACCGAAGCCGGATATATAGGCGACGATATCGAGAGTGTTCTTTCAAAGCTCCTCATCGCCGCTGAAAACGATGTTGAAAAAGCCGAGCGCGGTATCGTGTTCATCGACGAGATCGATAAGCTCGCCAAGAAAAAGGACGCGAACAACCGCGACATTAACGGAGAGAGCGTACAGCAGGGACTCTTAAGGCTTCTCGAGGGAGCTGATGTCGAAGTTCCGGTCGGAGCCTCGAATAAAAATGCCATGGTCCCGATGACGACCATCAATACAAAGAACATCCTCTTTATCTGCGGAGGCGCATTCCCGGATCTGGACGAGATAATAAGACAGAGACTCAAAAAACAGACGGGTATAGGTTTCAGCGCCGAATTAAAGGACAAGATAGATTCCGATGAGGATATCCTTTCGAAGGTGACAAATGAAGACTTAAGGAAGTTCGGTTTCATCCCCGAGTTCCTCGGAAGGCTTCCCGTTGTTTATACGCTCAGGGAGCTTGACGAAGACATGCTGGTCAAGATCCTGTCCGAACCGAAGAATGCGATCCTGAAACAGTATCAAAAATTGCTCCTCATCGACGAGGTGGATCTTAAGTTCGACGAATCGGCCTACAGAGCTATCGCAAAAAAAGCCATTGAAAAAAAGACCGGCGCCAGAGCACTTCGTGCCATCATCGAGGAATTCATGCTCGACATCATGTATGAGATCCCGAAGGACGATAATATCGGAACCGTGACCATTACGGGCGATTATATCAACGGTACCGGGGGCCCGCTCATAGAGCAGAGGATAGGCGATAAACCGGCTATAAGATAGCAATAATTAGGTAGTAGATTGTATATACCGATGATAAAATTAATGATACCGAGCGTTTAAACGGCGGAATAATCACAAGGAGAACGAAATATGCTGTATATTGGTATTGATCTTGGTACCTCGGCTGTAAAGCTTTTACTGATGGATGAAAAGGGACAGATAAAGAACATCGTCTCTAAGGAATATCCCATCTATTTCCCCAATCCGGGCTGGTCTGAACAGAAGCCGGAAGACTGGTATGACAAAGTGATGGAGGGACTTAAGGATCTTATCAAAGATGCCGATAAGTCGCAGGTTGCCGGCATTTCGTTCGGCGGACAGATGCACGGACTCGTTATCCTTGACGAAAATGACAATGTCATCCGTCCCGCACTGCTTTGGAACGACGGACGTACATTTGAAGAGACAGATTACCTCAATGAAAAGATAGGTAAGGAAAAACTCTCAGAATACACCGCAAATATTGCTTTCACGGGATTCACCGCACCCAAGATCCTCTGGGTAAAGAACAAGGAACCCGAGAACTTTAAAAAGATAAAGAAGATAATGCTCCCCAAGGATTACATCGCATATAAGCTTACGGGAGTTAACTGTACCGACG
This sequence comes from Lachnospiraceae bacterium, assembly GCA_024682115.1. GTDB lineage: Bacteria > Bacillota > Clostridia > Lachnospirales > Lachnospiraceae > JAILLW01. The sequence goes on along the minus strand of JAIKZO010000137.1, from coordinate 25,904 downwards.
TTTCGGATGCTTCCGGAATGCTCCTTTTGGATGTAAAGAACAGAAAATGGTCCAAGGAGATGTGTGATATCTGCGGCATCACCGAAGATATGCTTCCGAAGCTTTACGAAAGTTATGAGTGTGTGGGAACCGTTAAGGAAGATATCGCAGCACAGCTCGGTATCCCTTCAACCTGTAAGGTGGCCGCAGGTGCCGGCGATAATGCCGCAGCCGCTGTAGGTACCGGTACGGTAGGTGATGGAATGTGTAACATTTCCCTCGGTACATCGGGAACCATATTCATTTCTTCTAAGAATTTCGGGGTTGACAGATTCAACGCCCTTCATTCGTTCGATCACGCGGACGGAAGCTATCATCTCATGGGATGCATGCTGAGTGCCGCTTCTTGTAACAAGTGGTGGATGGACGATATCATCGGAACCGACGATTATGCCGGACAGCAGAAGGATATAACCGACGACAAACTCGGGAACAACCATGTATTCTTCCTGCCTTACCTCATGGGTGAGCGTTCTCCTCACAACAATCCCAATGCAAGGGGAACATTCATCGGACTTACGATGGATAACACGAGGACCGATATGACACAGGCTGTTCTTGAAGGTGTCGCTTTTGCACTCCGTGATTCACTCGAGGTTGCAAGATCGCTCGGCATCAATATAGAAAGAACAAAGATCTGCGGCGGCGGAGCAAAATCGCCTCTCTGGAAGAAGATCATCGCCAATGTCATGAACCTTAAGGTTGATGTTATCGAATCCGAAGAAGGTCCCGCACTCGGCGGTGCGATGCTCGCAGCTGTTGCCAACGGAGAATATGCTTCGGTCGAAAAGGCTGCAGAGGCTATCGTTAAGATCATCGATACGGTAGAGCCCACTCCGGAACTCGTGGCAAGATATGAGATCAAATACCAGCAGTTCAAGCAGATCTATCCTGCATGCAAGCCTGTATTTGAGATAATTAAATGACACGGATGACATATAAAAGTCATTTCAATAAATGTATTAAGGAGGTTACCAATGAACAATTTACCCAAAGTTAAGATCGGTGTCGTAGGAGTCAGCCGTGACTGTTTCCCTGCCGAGCTTACGATCAGAAGAAGAAAAGCAGTATGTGATGCATACGCAAAAGCCTATGATGCAACGGACATCTATGAGTGTCCCATAACCATCATCGAGAGCGAGATCGACATGCAGAACGCACTCAAGGACATCACGGAGAAGGGCTGTAACGCTCTTTGCGTATACCTTGGAAACTTCGGTCCCGAGATATCAGAGACAATGCTCGCTCAGCAGTTTAACGGCCCCGTTATGTTCTGCGCAGCAGCCGAGGAAGATTATGAATCGGTTACCACTGCAGGCAGAGGAGATGCTTACTGCGGAGTACTTAATGCTTCATACAACCTGGCTCTTCGTAACGTTAAGGCTTATATCCCCGAGTATCCCGTTGGTGATGCAGAGGATTGCGCCAAGATGATCAACGAGTTCGTTCCGATCGCAAGAGCAGTAGCAGCATTAAAGAACCTTAAGATCATCACATTCGGTCCCAGACCGCTCAATTTCCTTGCTTGTAACGCTCCCATCAAGCAGCTTTACAACCTCGGCGTTGAGATCGAAGAGAACTCAGAGCTTGACCTTTTCGAAGCTTTCAACAAGCATGCGGATGATCCCCGTATCCCTGACGTTATAAAGGATATGGAAGCAGAACTCGGCGAAGGCAACAAGAAGCCTGAAGTTCTTCCCAAACTTGCTCAGTACGAGCTCACGCTCCTTGACTGGATCGATGCTCATAAGGGCTCAAAGGAATATGTTGCTCTTGCAGGTAAGTGCTGGCCCGCATTCCAGACACAGTTCGGATGCGTTCCCTGCTACGTTAACAGCCGTCTTACCGGACGCGGAATTCCCGTATCCTGCGAAGTTGATATCTACGGATGTCTTTCAGAGTTCATCGGCCAGGCAGTTTCAGATGATATCGTAACACTGCTCGACATCAACAACTCAGTTCCCAAGATCATGTATGAAGAGTCTATCAAGGGCAAATATGATTACTCTCTTACAGATACATTCATGGGATTCCACTGCGGAAACACATGCTCTAAGAAGCTTTCTGCATGCTCTATGAAGCATCAGGCTATCATGGCTCGTGCACTTCCCATCGAGGTTACGAACGGAACACTCGAAGGCGATATCATTCCCGGACCTGTTACATTCTTCCGTCTGCAGTCAACAGCTGACAATATCCTTCGTGCATATCTTGCAGAAGGTGAAGTTCTTCCTGTTGCGACCAGATCGTTCGGTGGTATCGGAGTATTCGCTATTCCCGAGATGGGCAGATTCTATCGCCATGTACTTATCGAGAAGAACTTCCCTCACCACGGTGCGGTAGCATTCGGACATGTCGGCAAGGCTCTCTTCGAAGTATTCAAGTACATCGGAGTATGCGTTAACGAGATCGGCTACAACCAGCCCAAGTCTCTTCCTTACAAGACAGAGAATCCTTACGCGTAAGCGCTGATAACATTAACTGATACGGCGGATGTCCATTCGGGCATCCGCTGTTTTTTTATCCTGACCTATGTGTAATGCGTTTGAAATGGAATGCAACGTTCGAAAACCTTTTACCTGCATAGGTAAAAGTGATATACTAATATGAAAGACTTGAAAGGAGGGGAAAAAGGATGCCTAAGCTTGGCATGGAAGCGCTTTGTCTGATGATAACGGGCTTTCTGATCATTCTGTTTTTTAATAACAGCAAGCTTGACAGACGCAGCAGAGCCCAGATCATTTATTCCAGGCTTCTATTTGTATCCTTTGCCCTGATCCTTACGCAGGCAATAGTCGTTACGTTCTCTTATTATTCCGAGTATATCCCGAAGATAGCGATAGGAATATCTTTGGGATTGTTTATTATCCTGCTTCTGTGCGATCTTTTTATCGTATTCCTTTATACCAGATATATAATCAACCTGGATCTTCCGGATCTCAAAAAGATAGGCAACTGGACTACCTGGGTTATCGTAGTGGTACTGCTGATGGCCATTATCGTTCCTTCAGTGTCTTTCGTTCTTTCAAGACAGAATAATGTCATGGCAGTCAATGACGGTATTTCGGTGATACTCATTTTTCTGATAGTGTATGAACTGCTCATCGGGCTTTTATTCTTCATTAACAGAAAATATATAAATCCCAAACGTAAAAGTATAATACTGCTTGGATTTATTTCACAGTTATGCTGCTTCATGTTCCAGTACAGACATCAGAACATGATGTTCTTCTCACTTGGCATAGCGGTCGTTGTTCTGTCGTTCTACATGACGCTCGAGAACGAAGACGTCAAGCTGATCGACCAGCTGAATGTGGAAAAGGATAAGGCCGATAAGGCTAATGCCGCGAAGTCCAACTTTATCGCCAATGTTTCCCATGAGATAAGGACTCCCATCAATGCCGTTCTCGGAATGGATGAGATGATATTGAGGGAAACGCACGAAGAGAGTACCAGACAATATGCTTACGATATCAAATCCGCAGCGCAGACTCTTCACGGGATAATAAACGAGATACTCGACCTTTCCAAGATGGAATCGGGTAAGATGGAGATCATTCCGGTAAACTACAATATGCGAAGTCTATTGAACGATACCGTGAACATGATCCAGTTTAAGGCAGATGACAAGAATCTCCAGTTTGACGTTGAAGCGGATCCGAACATCCCCGCAGGTTATGTCGGAGACGAGATAAGGATAAAACAGATACTTACGAACATCCTTTCCAATGCGGTCAAATACACGGAAAAGGGAAGGATAGTATTAAGGCTCACAGGAAAACCCGGAAACAACAACGATACCAGGATCCTTCATTTTGAGGTCGAGGATACGGGTATCGGAATGAAGAAAGAAGACATCGACAATATCAGCCAGGCATATATGCGATTTGAGGCTGAGAAGAACCGTAATGTCGAAGGAACCGGTCTTGGAATGACCATAACCATGCAGCTTCTTGACATGATGGATTCCAAGCTTGATATCGAAAGCGAATACGGCAGAGGGACCAGGGTGTCGTTCGATCTTCTGCAGCCGGTATGGGATGAAGCCATGTTCGGGGATTTCAATAAAGATGATATCGAGGCGGCGCCTGTTGAATATGAATACGAAAAATCCTTTGAAGCTCCGCAGTCAAAGGTTCTCGTTGTTGATGACAATGCCATGAACAGAAAGGTGTTCAGGGGACTTCTCAAAGAGACCAGGCTCATCATCGACGAGGCCGAGTCCGGTGAGGTCTGCATCAATATGGTCCGCAAGAACAAATACGATATCGTGTTCATGGATCATATGATGCCTTATATGGACGGTATAGAGACCTTCCGGAATATGAAGACGATGGAAGGAAACATGTCCAAAGATGCACCCGTTATCATGCTTACGGCCAATGCGGTCGGAGGTGCAAAGGAACTTTACCTTAACGAAGGGTTTGATGACTTTATAGCAAAGCCCATAGTTCCCGAAGAACTTGAAAAAATGATTAAGAAATATCTTAAACTATAGATCGGTGGGATCATGACAGAAGCCTTAAGACTTCAGATATCGAGCACGCTGCTGATACTCTTTCTTATCATCAATTACTGCTCGGTAAAAAGAAGAAAGACACAAACGCATAAACTCTTTTTCAGGTTATTGATACTTGCTTTCGTCAATACCCTGTTTGACTTCGTCTATGTTTATATCTTTGTTGAACACGGTCTTTTGATAGACGTCCTCGGCAGGTTATATCTTATGACTCTTGCGATCCTCCTTATCTATATTGAGGCATATATTTCAGTCAGCGTAAGGAATGCGGGCGGAAGGATTCTCATACATGAAACGGTGTGGCTTATTCTGGGAACGGTGGTAGTTATGTGCGTGGCTATCATGAAGATAGAATATATCGATATCGGTAACTGGTATTATACAAAGGGTCTCGGTATCACGATACTTCATACCTTCCTGGGACTGATGCTCGCGGTATGTATCTTTCTTGTGGCATACAATTACAAGCGTCTCGACAGAAAGAAAGCGATCGCACTTATCCTTGCCATCTTTTCACAGGGTATCGTTTATATAGTTCAGCTGTTTACGACAAGGGACATCATCACGTCACTCGGAAATGCGATGATGATAGTCAGCCTTTATGTAATATCCGAAAATCCCGACCAGCTCCTTATCGAGCGGCTGGAGTTCGAAAGAGACAGGGCAAACGTTGCAAATGCGACAAAGTCTTCATTTATCGCACATATCTCCCATGAGATAAGGACTCCGATCAATGCCATCCTCGGCATGGATGAGATGATAATAAGAGAATCCAAGGAAGAAAAGTCTAAGCAGTATGCGATGGACATCTCTCAGGCTGCACAGACACTTTACAGCATCATTAATGATGTACTTGATATCTCGAGGATAGAATCCGGCAAGCTGGAGATCATTCCCATAGAATATAAGCTCGATCAGATGCTCTACGATACGATCTCCATAAACAAGGCAAGGATAGAAGCCAAGCAGCTTGACTTTGTCGTTGATATTAACTCGTCGCTTCCCAATACCTTATACGGCGATGATGTTCATATCAAACAGGTGCTGATGAACCTTTTGTCGAATGCGATAAAGTATACGCACGAGGGATTTGTCAAGATCTCTGTTAACGGAGAATACAAGGGCGATCTCATCGATCTTTTCTTCGAGATAAAGGATACCGGAATAGGTATCAAGGAAGAAGATATCGAAAAACTTTTCATAGCTTTTGAAAGGATAGAAGAGAGCAGGAACCGTAATATCGAAGGAACCGGCCTCGGAATGACGATAACAAACAACCTGCTGAAACTGATGGGCAGCAGGCTCAACGTGAGCAGTGTCTACGGAGAAGGAAGCATATTCTCGTTCACGCTCACCCAGAGGATAGTAAATCAGGATCCGATAGGTGATTTCAGTGCATATGCTAAACACCAGGAGGCTCCCGAAGAGATCGCATTTACCGCACCTTCCGTTAAGGTGCTCGTTGTGGATGACAATTCCCTTAACAGAAGGGTATTCCGTTCGCTGCTTTCAAGGACCGAGATAAGGGTCCATGAGGCCGACAGCGGAAAGACCTGTCTTGAGATGATAAAAAAGGAACAGTATGACATTATATTCCTCGATCATCTGATGCCTGTAATGGACGGGCTTGAAACCCTCAAACTGATAAAGGAAGATCCGTCCCACCTTAATGTAAGGACTCCGATAGTCGTTCTTACCGCGAATACGATGGGTAATGCCGCCGAGCTTTATAAACAGAGCGGTTTTGACGCTTATCTTGCCAAACCCATTTTTGTCAAAGATCTTGAAAGAACGATAAAGACCTATGTTCCTTCTTATAAACTCCTGTATCCGGCAAGATCCGATCAGGATAAGAAGCTTTCTTCCGAACACTGGCAGGAAGAACTTCCGACAGTACGCGGTATCGACTGGGATGAGGCCGTAAAGCACCTTCCTTCGGCAGATATCCTGTTCTCGACCGTCAGCGATTTCAGAAAAAATATCGATGCGGAATCGGCATTGCTTGACGAATATTTTGCGAACATTCACGAAGGTGACAACCTTGAACTCTTTAAGGTTAAGACACATGCGCTCAAATCATCTGCGGGGCTTATCGGTGCGGATATGCTCTCGGAGGGCGCAAAAGAGCTTGAAAGCGCTGCAAGGGATCGTGATTTCAGGATAATCAACGAAAAGTATCCTTACATGATCAATTACTACCGTACTTTTAAGGAGAGATTATCGTTCTTCGATGCTGAAGAAGATACCAAAAGATCAGAGATAGATTTCCCTCAGGTACTTGCTCTTGTCGAGATGGTAAGACTTGAAATGAACGACATGAACAAACAGCACGCCGTTGAAGCGATCGCTGAGATAGAAACCTATAAATTCCCCGAAGATATACAGGATGAGATAGAAAATCTCAAGAGAGCGGTCGATGAATTCGATACCGCATCGGTCGGAAAATCGGCCGACAAACTCCTTACGAAGATAAGGATACTTCGAAACAACAGATGATCATTCGCATCTTTCGGTGATGTACTCGCGGACTTCGTTGCGCGGGATATCAAGGGCAACGGAGAGTTCCCCGTAAAGGAAATCCTCAGCCTGCTTAAAATACCTTGAATCAAGAGCGGTTACCTTAAAGCCTTTAAGGAGCCGCTTTTCTTTGCGCATATGGATGGTCTTGATAAGTGAGACCAGAGATTTGGGGTCGCTTGAATGTATAAGATCCTTGTAGGTTTTTTCCAGAGTCTTCTCATCCGCGATCGCGATCGTGTTGATCGAAGGGATCTCGGAGATCAGTTCTTCGGCCTCTTTTTTATTTAGGGCAGGACGAATGGATCCGTCATTCAGGTCGGTAGGCTTATATACGGTGCTTCCGTTTGAAAAAACGGGTTTCAAAAGGTAATATTTGCGGGATTTATCGACCCCGTCAAGGTTAAGCGTGGTTATATCCTCAACCTGACAGATACCGTTGACACCGCAGATAACATATTGACCTTTTTTGTACATAAGTACCTCCTTCCCTGATTAGTTCGGACGACGTCCCTTAGAAACGAGACCGGACACTGAAAAAACCCCGATACATAATGATTATATCACTTCGAACGGCAAAATGTCAGTGTAAAAAATAGAAAAATCTTGACTGATTTTTTTGTATATGATATTCTATTCCAAATTTCCTTTTATTGAAAACAGGGACGGATTAATTGTTGCGGGACGGGTATGCCGTCCGTGATGATCGATCCGTTTATTTTGTTTCAAGGAAGGAAAAACATGAAAAAGAAAATCTTATTGTCTTTGCTGATCACAGCTCTTTTGCTGAATCTTCCCGTAAGGGTCACGGCGTTCGCCGATCAACAGACTGTTTTTTACATCAGACATGAGCATATCGGGAACAGAGATGAATGCGGGGGATGCTATACGGTTCCCCACTATCATGTTCACTGTGAACCCGGAGAAGGTGACTGTTACGATCCGGTCTATCACTCTCACACGGGGAGTTCTTCGCGCGGGGGAGGATGTTATACCGCAGCAGTTCCGCATCATCACAGCGGGAATTCCTCATCGGGTGGGGCGTGCTACAGTCCGGTCTATCATTCGCACGGGCCTTCGTGTTACACGTCGCATTGGTGTACGGTTTCCGCATCGACTCAGGAACTTATAACAACATACACGGGACCATGCGGTATCCATGGCGATAATGCCACATATGTAAAATACAAATTTCTTGAAAGGCATTACAACTGCGGAAGGGGAGATATATGGTCCGAGGTGGATTTCTGTTCACAGTGCGGTGCACCCGGGTCGACTACTTCACATGAATACAGCGAACTTATATGTACAAAAGGCTCTGGGACGATCGACAGCTACAGGTTGAGCTGCGGACATTCGGAAGGGGATGTCGATCATTACGAGATCGGTTGCGGACTTGAAGGGACGATAGTGGATTACACGCTTACCTGTACCAAGGGAGCAGACTATGTGGACTGCTACGATCGCGGATGCGGGATCGAAGAAGGCGGAAATGCCGCTTCCGTGACTGTTACAAAGACACTTATATCGGGTGGCGAACAGGCCAGCCTTACAGCGTCCGTAAACGACCTTACAGGAGGGCTTGCCGATCTTAGCAATGTCACCTTGGTCTGGAAGGATGAAGGAGGGAACGTGATCGGCGAAGGCTTATCTTTGACTGTTGATGAGAACGGAACATATACTCTTACCGCCGAGGCAAGCGGAGACGGTATCGAAGACGATACATACAGCGGAAATGTGACCGTAAGCGGGATAGAAAAGATCGTACCTCCCGGTCCCGATGAAGGTACATCAGGGGAGGAAAACACTCAGAACGGGGATGATAACCCCGTATATGACGGAGGAGATGACTATACGGGCAACGATGATGATACGGATACCGGTGAAGAAGAAGGGAACGGAGACGGTGAACAAAATGACGGAAGCGAAAATGAGGACGATGAGTATGTACTCCCGTTCCCGACACCTACACCGACCGCAACACCTGTAGTCGCAAGCAAACCCGGACCCGGGGACAAAGGAAGCTCGCATGATACGAATTCCGCTTCAAAATGGAACAACGATCAGGGGAATGATAACGCTTCTTCGCTGAGGATCGGCCTTATGTCCGATAGAGGGACGGAAACTATAAAGACGGACGGGAAGATCAGGGCCGTTAAAAAGGAAGTTCCCGCAAAGACATCCGATGCCTCAAATACAGAGGGATTATCGGCAGATACGCTGAATGACGAAGGCGCAGGCAACGGCTTTTTGGGAAAAGCAGGGGTCTTTCTAAGATCACCTGCCGGAAAAGTCATAACAATAGGTCTGTCGACGGCACTTTTGATAGCTGCGCTGTTTTTACTCCTGCTCCTCCTTAGGGTTACCGTCCCGGTATTCAACATGGACGGACAGATGAAAAGACACTTCCTCGGGATAGTATTCGTAAGACCCTCGAAGGAAGGTTATTTGCTGGAGATTCCCGAAAATATCAGCGAAAAAGCGTATACCAACAGGTTCGAATTCTACATGGGACTGTTCATGATCGGACGCGATTCCGAAACGGAGGTTTTGATCGTAAAGAAGGACAAACAGATAATGGTCCGTCCCGAACGTATGACAAAGGTTACCATATAGGGTGAAAACGTCCTAAAATCAAGGAAATATTTGCATTTACCCCGTTAAAGTGATAAACTCGAAGTGTTCCGCGTATAGCGCGCGGAGTTTGATTCACAAGGAGGATTATTATGAAAAAATCACTGGTAACACTTTTGGCGATCAGTATGTGCGCTGTACTGCTTGCCGGATGCGGTGCCCCCAAGGAGACAGCTTCTGCTCCCGCAGCCGACACCACAACGGATGCAGCACCCGCAGCCGACACAGCATCAGACGATTCCACCACGGAAAGCACGAGCGGTTCCGCAGCTATCTCAGACGGAGTATTGACAGTAGGAACGAATGCTGAGTTCCCTCCCTTTGAGTATGTAGGGGATGACGGACAGCCCGACGGATTCGATATGGCTCTTATCAAGGCTATAGGCGAAAAGATGGGTGTTGAAGTCAAGATCGAGAACATGGAATTCGCTTCACTCGTTTCATCTATCGGTAACAAGATCGATGTTGCCATCGCAGGTATGACAGTTACCGACGAGCGTAAGGAAGTAGTTGATTTCTCTGATTCTTACTATGATGCGGTTCAGTTTGTGATCGTTCCCGCAGATTCATCCATCGCTGCGGCTGAAGATCTTGTCGGCAAGACGATAGGCGTTCAGCTCGGTACAACGGGTGATTTCCTTGCTCAGGATATCGAGGGCTCTACGGTTTCTTCTTACAACAAGGCCGTTGATGCCGTTAACGATCTTCTTAACGGACGTTCCGATCTAGTTATCGTTGATAAGAACCCCGCACTTGTATTTGCAGGTATGTATCCCGATGACGTTGTAGCACTTGACGGTGCACAGTTCGGTTTTGAAGTTGAGAACTATGCAATAGCAATGCCCAAGGGTGATGCAGAACTTGCCGATGCCATAAACAATGCCATCAAGGAACTCAAGGCTGACGGTACATTCGACAAGCTGGTAGCCGAGTACATCGAGGGTAGCAATTAATGCAATCATGGTTCATACATGTTGGTGAAATGTTCCAGCGGGCCTTCATAAAGGAGGACCGCTGGAAATTATATCTGAGCGGATTGGGCGTTACTTTAAAAGTAGCGTTCTTTGCCGCTATTCTGGGTGTTATTCTCGGAACCGTTGCGGCTTTGATGAAGCTTTCCGTAAAAAAGAACGGCAAACCGAGTGTAAGATCCATAATAGCTACAATCTATATAGACATCATTCGCGGTACGCCTTCTGTCGTACAGCTCCTCATCATGTGGTTCATCATCATGAAGAACTGCAGGAACGGAGTGCTCGTCGCAGTGCTCTCATTCGGTATCAATTCGGGTGCTTATGTCGCTGAGATCATAAGAGCCGGTATCCTTGCCGTAGATCACGGACAGACTGAGGCGGGAAGGTCACTCGGTCTTTCTCAGGCACAGACGATGATGTATATAGTCATTCCCCAGGCCATCAAGAACGTACTCCCTCCGATAGGAAACGAATTCATCGTGCTCCTTAAGGAAACCGCGATCGTCGGTTATGTTTCATTATCCGACCTTACGCGTGTGGCCAATCAGGTTTCTTCGCGGACATATGAGGCATTCATGCCCCTTATCGGTGCCGCTGTCATATACTTTGTGATAATCAAGATCCTGTCGATACTTCTCGGCAGACTCGAAAGGAGGCTGCGTAAGAGTGATAGACGTTAAGAACCTCCACAAAACATTTGAAGACAACCATGTACTGCGCGGTGTGGATTATCATATCAATCCGGGCGAAAAGATCGTTGTCATAGGTCCTTCGGGATCCGGAAAGTCAACCTTCCTTCGCTGCCTTAACCTTCTTGAGACTCCCACGAGCGGAGAGATCTATCTTGAAGGCGAACTCATCACCGATCCAAACGTAAACCTTAACAAAGTGCGTCAGAAGATGGGTATGGTGTTCCAGCACTTTAACCTGTTCAACAACCTGACGATACTCGATAATATCACGCTCGCTCCGGTAAAACTTAAGCTTATGAGTAAGGACGAGGCTGCCGAAAAAGCTTTTTCGCTGCTTGACCGTGTAGGCTTAAGGGACAAGGCGGATGCTTATCCTTCTTCACTGTCCGGCGGGCAGAAGCAGAGGATAGCGATCGTAAGAGCGCTTGCAATGAATCCCAAGGTTATGCTCTTTGATGAGCCGACATCGGCACTCGATCCCGAGATGGTAGGAGAAGTTCTCGAAGTTATGAAAGAACTTGCCGAAGCCGGGATGACGATGGTCGTGGTAACTCACGAAATGGGATTTGCCAGAGAAGTCGGCACGAAAGTGCTGTTCATGGATGAAGGTACCATAGTCGAGGAAAACACTCCCGACGCATTTTTCGGTGATCCGAAATCTCCGAGACTTAAGGATTTCCTTTCGAAGGTGTTATGATTACTGTTTCTTTGTGCATGATCGTCAAAAACGAATCCAAAGTGCTTTCAAGATGTCTTGATTCACTTGCGGATCTTGTCGACGAGATCGTTATCGTCGATACGGGATCCGATGATGACACAAAAGCTATCGCCCTTATGTACACCGATAAGGTGTATGACTATAAATGGACGGATGACTTTTCTGCGGCCAGAAATCATGCCTTTTCACTTTGCGGATGCGATTACATCTATTCGGCAGATGCCGATGAGATCCTTGATGAGGAAAACCGCGAAAAGTTCAGGATATTAAAAGAGACGCTGGATCCCGGCGTAGAGATCGTTCAGATGTATTACGCAAATCAGCTCGAGAACGGTACGGTCTATAATTTCGACAGGGAATTAAGACCAAAGCTCTTTAAGAGGATCCGCGAGTTTGTCTGGATCGAGAGAGTACATGAGACCGTAAGGACGGACCCCGTAGTATTCGATTCCGACATAGAGATTATACATAAACCTCTTTCCAATCATGCTTCGAGGGATTACAGGGTCTTTGAAGACATGATAAGGAACGGCGAAAGATTCTCGCCGAGGCTTTTTTCTTTTTACGCAAAGGAACTCTTTGTTTCCGGGGAAAAAGAAGATTTCCGCAAAGCCGAGGATTTCTTCACGCAGATAGCGGATGGTGACGAGACCTCGCCCGATGATATGAAGACGGCGCTTTGCATCGTGGTCAAGGCTGCTTACTGGCGCGGAGACCATCTTAAGATGTATCGCTATGCGATGAAGGATGTTGCAAGCGAGCCCTGCAGCGAGATCTGTTTCCTGCTGGGATCTTATTACGAGGACCGCAGGGATTACAAGGAAGCGGCGATATGGTATTACAACGCAGCATTTGAATGTCACAGCATCCTCAATATCAAGTACGAAAAGGAATACGCGATACAGGGGCTCGTAGACGTATATAATAACCTGGGGCTTACAGAGCAGGCCCGCGAATATGAAAAACTGCTCGAGGAAAAATGAGCTGGGAAGATAAGATAAGAAAGGTTGTTCCGTATGTAGCCGGTGAACAGCCTGTCGGAAAAGTAATAAAACTCAATACAAACGAATTTCCTTATCCTCCGTCACCGATGGTGGCGACCAGGATATACGATATGGCACAGGATGAGATAGATGCATCCGACAACATGCTCCGCAAATATCCCAATATGGATGCGGATAAGCTCGTAAGAGCGATATCGCAGGTTTACGGGATAGACTACGATAAGATCTTCGTCGGAGTCGGATCGGATGATGTGCTTGCCATGGCTTTCCTGACGTACTTCAATTCGGATAAGCCGATCCTTTTTCCCGACATCACATATTCTTTTTATGATGTCTGGGCAGATGTATACAGGATCCCTTATGAGCAGAAAAAGCTCGATGAGGATTTTAAGATCATAAAGGAAGATTATCTCGGGGGTAACTGCGGAGGGATAGTGATACCCAATCCGAACGCGCCCACGGGAGTCCTTGAGGAGGTTTCATTCTTTGAGGACATAATAAAGAACAATCCGGACTGTATCGTCATCATAGATGAGGCATACATAGATTTCGGAGGAGAAAGCGCACTTCCGCTGATCGACAAATATGACAATGTTGTCGTAGTCCAGACTTTCTCAAAGTCAAGAGCACTTGCGGGACTCCGTATAGGAATGGCTTTTGCCAACCCGAAGCTCATAGGTTATTTAAAGGATGTTAAGTTCTCGGTTAATTCGTACACGATGAACTATCCCGCCATCGAGCTCGGCGCAGTCGCCGTACTTGATACCGAATACTTCGAAAAGACGGTCGGAATGCTCATAAAGACCAGGGAAAACACCAAAAAAGAACTTAAAAAACTCGGATTTAAGTTCGCGGATTCAAAGTCGAATTTCGTCTTTGCTTCGCATGAGAGTATGAAGGCCAAGGATATCTTTCTTAAACTCAAAGAAAGAAACATATATGTCCGTCATTGGGACAAACCCCGTATCGATAACTACCTTCGTATATCGATAGGGACCGATGATGAAATGAAAGAATTGATAAATGCATTAAAGGAGATACTTAATTGAGCGCACTTACAGATCAGATAGTCCAGTCATTTTCGGGAAACATCGTTACACAGTACATAGCATGTTTCATAGTTTCGATGATCCCGCTCATAGAGCTTCGAGGTGCGATCCCGGTTGCATATATCTTTAAAAGCATGAACCCCGAATTCAATCTTCTCATGGGGTATGTGATCATAGCAATAGGAAACATGTTGCCCGTTCCGATCGTCTTCTTTTTCGCAAGAAAAGTACTTGAGTGGGGAGCGGATAAGAAAGTGATAGGTAAATTCTTCACGTTCTGCCTGGAAAAAGGCCATAAGGGCGGTGAGAAGCTCCAGTCAAAGGCCGGGCGCGGACTTTTTGCGGCGCTCATGCTCTTTGTCGGGATACCGCTTCCGGGAACCGGTGCATGGACCGGAACGCTTGCGGCTTCGATTCTTGATATGAAGTTCAAAGACAGCATACTTGCGGTCATCTGCGGTGTTGCACTTGCAGGAATTATAGTAGGAGTATTCTGTACATTGGGATACGGTGCGATCGTCGGAGTCGGGGGATGATGATGGACAGCTATACGGGATTTGCATACCTATACGATACATTTATGGAGGATGTGCCTTACGATAAGTGGGCAGACCTCCTTTCCTGTCTTATCGGGGCTTACGGTGAGAATATAAAGACCGTGCTCGACTTAGGATGCGGGACAGGTTCGATGACATTAAGGCTCTGCGATATGGGTTATGAGGTCACCGGTGTCGATAACTCGGAGGATATGCTGGCCGTAGCCACGGATAAGGCTTATGAAGTGGGAAAAGACATCCTTTTTATCAACCAGGATATGAGGACACTCGAACTTCTTGAAAAGCAGGATTGCATCATTTCGGTATGCGACTGTATCAACTACCTCGTGCTTGATGAGGATATCATCTCGGCTTTTGAGCATATAAAGGAATGTCTTAAGAAGGACGGACTATTTATCTTTGATATAAATACCGTATATAAATACGAAAATGTGATAGGAAATACAACGATCTCGGAAGACCGGGAAGAGGGCAGTTTTATATGGACCAACTATTACAGCACGGAGGATCATATAAACGAATACGATGTCACGTTCTTTAAAAAGGTTTCGGACGAAGACGGAGGGCTCTTCAAAAGATTTGAAGAGACTCATATCCAGAGGGGATTTACCCTGGCTGAGATCAAAGATTTCCTGCTGAAATGCGGATTCAGGTTCGTTACCGCCGTAGATGAAGAGACCAGAAAGGAACCGACCGATACATCCGAACGGATATATATCGTGTGCAGAAGATAAAGATATGGAAGATTATCTGATAAGGGCGACGGCAGCAGGTGCGCAGATAAGGGCATTCGCGGCAACGACCAGAGAACTTACCGAATATGCGAGAAAGTGCCATGACACATCGCCTGTCGTAACGGCGGCACTCGGAAGACTCCTGACGGGAGCGTTGATGATGGGCAGTATGCTGAAAAACGACACTGATGTCACAACTGTCCAGATCAGAGGCGTAGGTCCCGTAAAAGGACTGACAGCCACGGCAAACGGAAAAGGAGAAGTCAACGGCTACGCGATGGAACCGCAGGTGATGCTCCCTCCGAATGCTCAGGGGAAACTGGATGTCGGCGGCGCAGTCGGCGAAGGATACCTGAGGGTTATAAAGGATCTGGGACTTAAGGATCCGTATGTCGGAACGGTGCAGCTTCAGACCGGTGAGATAGCGGAAGACCTGACATATTATTTTGCAACATCGGAGCAGACGCCCTCCAGCGTGGGACTCGGAGTCCTGATGAACAAAGACAATACCGTAAGGCAGGCCGGAGGCTTTATCATTCAGCTGATGCCGAATGTTACGGATGAAGTCCTTGATGTCCTGGAGGAAAAGCTGCAGAACATAAAGAGCGTTACTTCGATCCTCGATGAAGGAAACTCTCCCGAGCAGATGCTTGAAATGCTGCTTGGCGATCTCGGGCTTGAGATAACTGATAAGATGCCCTGTGAGTTCAAATGCAACTGCGATAAGGCCAGGGTCGAAAAAGCCATCGTATCGCTGGGGCAGGACGAGATCAGGGATATGATAAACGAAGGAAAGCAGATCGAGATAAAGTGCCAGATATGCAATAAGGCATACTATTTTTCGATCGATGAGCTTAAAAAGCTTTCCGGACAGTAAACGGTCCGCGGAAGGATAAAGATACAGGAAACCGGAGGAAAAGGAAATGGATGTTTCAAAAAAGTATTCAAGACAGTATTTCATGCCGCCCGTCGAGTGTTATGACTGGGTGAAAAAGGACACGATCACAAAGGCTCCCATATGGTGCTCTGTTGACCTAAGAGACGGTAACCAGGCGCTGATCGAGCCCATGAGCCTAGAGCAGAAGCTGGTCTTTTTCAAGATGCTTGTCGATATAGGCTTTAAGGAGATTGAAGTAGGATTTCCCGCTGCTTCCGATACGGAATACCAATTCATGAGAGCCCTCATCGAAAGAGATATGATCCCCGATGATGTTACGGTACAGGTACTTACCCAGGCAAGAGAACACATCATCAAAAAGACCTTTGAATCTGTAAAGGGTGCTCCTCATGCGATAATCCACCTTTACAATTCGACATCTGTGGCACAGCGCGAGCAGGTTTTCAAGAAGTCGAAGGAAGAGGTTCTCAATATTGCGGTTGAAGGCGCTAAACTCCTTAATGACCTTGCGCGTGAGACCGATGGAAACTTCTCGTTTGAATATTCGCCCGAAAGCTTCCCCGGTACGGAAGTCGATTATGCCCTCGAGGTATGTAACGCGGTGCTCGACGTATGGAAGCCCGAAGCATTAAACAAAGCCATAATAAACATCCCTACAACCGTCCAGATAGCTATGCCTCATGTATTTGCATCGCAGGTTGAGTATTTCAACAAGAACCTCAAATACAGGGACGGTGTAACGATCTCGATCCATCCCCATAACGATCGCGGAAGCGGAGTTTCGGATGCCGAATTCGGTGTGCTCGCCGGCGCCGACAGGGTAGAGGGAACCATTTTCGGAAACGGCGAAAGAACCGGAAATGTAGACATAGTAACGCTCGCGATGAACATGGTCACACACGGATACGAGAGCGGACTTGATTTCAGCAATATCATGAAGATAAGGGAGACCTACGAAGAACTCACCGGAATGCATGTACACGAGAGAACACCTTATGCCGGAGATCTCGTATTTACAGCGTTCTCGGGTTCACATCAGGATGCCATATCAAAAGGAATGGCATGGTGGGAAGAAGGAAAGTCGAACGGAAAGTGGACGGTTCCCTATCTGCCGCTCGATCCCAGGGATATCGGAAGGGAATACGAATCCGATGTCATCCGTATCAATTCACAGTCCGGAAAGGGCGGTGTCGCATTCATACTCAAGCAGAACTACGGCCTTGTACTTCCTCAGAAGATGCGCGAGGAGGTCGGTTATCTCATAAAGGGTGTTTCGGACGAGCGTCATGCGGAACTAGCACCCGTGGATATCTACGAGATATTCGAAAAGAATTACATCAAGATCAGAACACACTTCGATGTTACCGGATCGAACTTCACTCCCGAGGGTGAGGAGCTCATGTTCACACGTCTTACGATCAATCGGGACGGAACGGAAAAGAGGATATCCGGAGAAGGAAACGGACGTCTCGACTCCGTATCGAATGCGTTTAAGGATCATTTCAACCTTGACTACACACTGAAGGTATACGAGGAGCACGCCGTATCTGTAGGATCATCTTCGAAGGCTGCTTCATATGTCGGAATAGAGTATAACGGAAAGATGTACTGGGGTGTCGGAATAAACCAGGATATCATCAAATCTTCCGTATCAGCACTTGTTTCCGCTGTTAACAAGATCATGTGATCATGAAAAGATTTCTGACCGGATTATCCAAGATAATATTCAGCCGTGCGCTGATAATCATGCTCATAGTCCTGCTCCAGTTCCTTGTGCTGGTAGGCGGGGCTTATGCGCTTGCGAGTAAATCCGATTACCTCTATTACGCGATGTATCTTTGTGGTGCGTTAGTTGTAATGGCTGTCGTAAATAAGGATGAACCGGCGGAATTCAAGCTCACATGGGCCGTTATCACGATAATCCTTCCGATGGTCGGAATACTTCTTTATGCTTTCAACAAGAGTAACTGGGGAATGGTATCCCTGAAGCATAAGGTCGACGAGGAACTCCTCGTATCAAGGCATCTTCTTAGGATATCTCCGGGTACTGAGAAAGAAGTTATGAAGCAGGACCCCGATTTCAGACGCTTTTCCGGATATATGGACCAGAAATGCGGTTATCCGACCTATCACAATACCAGGGTCACATATTATCCCATCGGGGAAGAAAACCTCGAAGCGATAAAAGAAGAACTTACCAAGGCCGAAAAATTCATTTTCATAGAATATTTCATAATAGCCGAAGGACAGGTATGGGGCGATATCCTTGAGATCCTAAAGGAAAAAGTCGCCGAAGGAGTAGAGGTCAGAGTCATGTACGACGGACTCTGCTCTTTATTCAAGCTTCCGTATCATTATGTCCGCAAGCTTCGCGAGATGGGTATCAACGCAAAACTCTTTGCGCCCGTTATTCCCTTCTTTTCAACCACACAGAACAACAGGGATCACAGAAAAATCCTCGTGATCGACGGACATACCGCTTTTACTGGCGGTGTTAATCTTGCGGACGAATATGCGAATCTCAAGGTCCTTTTCGGACATTGGAAGGACATAGGCGTAAAACTCGAGGGACGCGCCGTGCTTTCCATGACCAGGATGTTCATCCAGAACTGGAACCTTTACGGCGATGTGGAAAAAGACTACGAAAAATATCTGATCGAGCCCGAAGAAAAGCCGGAAGAGGACGGCTTTGTGATCCCCTACGGCGATACTCCGACCACAAAGTATGAGATAGGTAAGACCGTATATGAAGATATTATCACGCACGCCAACGAGTACATCCACATCATGACTCCGTATTTTATCGTGGACAGAGAGTTTTTGAGCACGATAAAATACGCTGCGTTCAAGGGAGTAGATGTCAAGATAATCATCCCTCATATCCCGGATAAAAAGATCCCCTATTATGTGGGAAGAACGTTCTATCCGGAGCTTCTGGATGCCGGTGTCAAGATATACGAATACGCTCCGGGCTTTGTACATGCAAAGTCTGTTGTTGCGGACGGAAAGATGGCTGCTATCGGTTCGGTGAACCTGGACTACAGGAGCTTTTATCATCATTTTGAATGCGGAGTATATCTTTACCGGAACTCTTCGATCTATGATATGGAAAAAGATTTCGATGCCACGCTTTCAAAGTGCATCATGGTGACACCGGATTATTACAAAAAAGAAATACCCAGAAGGCAGAAGCTTCTGGGTCAGTCGGTCAAGTTATTCGCACCGTTATTGTAGGCGGTATCCTTATTTCATTTTGGCTACTTTTTCACGCCAGCTCTCATCCACGTTAAGGATATCCTCAAGCGTATCTATCTCGAAGATATCGCTTTGATCCATCGGGTATATCCTCAGGGTAAAATCGTCTTTATGATCTATAAGGGCTATCTCGTCCCAGTATTTGCTGCGGTTTTCTTCCGCGGAAAACGCCTCTTCGATGAACCTTGAAAGCTTAGCGGCATCATCGGCACTCCATCTTGAGATACCGAAAAGCTGCCAGCCGCCCTCATCGCTTCCGTATCTGTTGCAATGAAAGATATGCTCGTTATCTTCGGTATCGAAGATCCATTCCTTGGTCGGATCGGGGGTGTAGATCGAATTGTAACCCGATTCCGTGAACTCGGTATCCAGTACCTTAGGATTCCTGATGATATGATCGCCTGCGATGATAAAAGTATTCTTAAGATGTTCTCTGGCAATGAAAACAGACGAGATATTGTTGCATCCCGTATATTCGTTTTCAAGAAGAACGACATCAGGATACTTTTCCTTAAGCACCTGATATTTTTCCTTGAGATATCCCGTGATGATATAGATCTCCCGGATGCCGTTAAGATACAGGGCATCCAGGATCGTATCTATTATCCTTTGACCGTTGACTGTTATCATCGGCTTGGGGATCTCGTCTGTTATAGGCCTTAGTCTGTCGCCTCTTCCGGCGGCCAGGATTATAGCTCTTTCAACCTTCATTACCAGTGATCACCAATTATTTACCCATCGTAACGACTACATTGTATTCCTTCTGTCCTTCAACATAAGGGATGATGCATCCGTCGACTGCCTGGCCGTTGACCGTCATCGACTTAACACCCTTTTCAACGTCGTCGGGGTTCTTGACTTCGATATTGTATGTCGCACCGCGGAACTTACGTGTGATCGTGAAATCACCGAAGCCGTGAGGTGTACAGGGATCTACCTGCAGTCCCTTGTGCGTGGGATATACACCCAGGATGTACTGGGAGATGTTGCAGAAGGTCCAAGCTGCGGTACCTGTAAGCCATGAGTTCTTACCTTCACCGGGGATGTATGCATCCGCACCGGCTACCATCTGGCAGTAAACGTAAGGCTCGGTCTTGTGTATCTCTGAGATATCCTCCGTGTAAGCGGGACAGGTCTTTTTATAGATCTCGAATGCTCTGTCACCGCGTCCGATAACGGTCTCAGCAATTGAAACCCAAGGATTGTTGTGACAGAAGATACCTGCATTCTCTTTGTATCCGGGCGGATATGAGGTGATCTCACCAAGCTCAAGGTGATATACCGTATAAGCGGGCTGGAGGATCATTACGCCGTATTCGCAGTCGAGGTGCTTCTTAACAGAATCAAGTGCCTTCTCGGCAAGACCTTCCTTGACACCGATACCTGCAAGTGAGCAGAAACCGTTTGACTCGATGAAGATCTTTCCTTCTTCGCATTCCTTTGAACCGATCTTGTGGCTGTATGCATCATATGCTCTGACGAACCAGTCACCGTCCCAACCGTCCTTAAGGACCGTATCGTACATGATCTGGACTTCCTTGCGGGCACGCTCTGCTTCGGCTGTGTCACCGAGGAGCTCAGCGAGCTGTGCATATTCCTCACCGTACTTAACGAACATACCTGCGATGAATACCGACTCGGCAACGGGTCCTTCCGAAGGTCCGAAGCACTGGAATGATTCACCGGGATGCTCTGAGAAGCAGTTAAGATTAAGGCAGTCGTTCCAGTCGGCACGACCGATAAGAGGAAGACCGTGAGGTCCTTTGTTATTTACGGTAAAGTCGAATGAACGCTTTAAGTGCTCCATAAGAGTGGTAGCAACGCTCATGTCATTGTCATAAGGAACCATTTCCTTAAGGATCGAGGTATCACCTGTCTCGCGAACATAAGCGGAAGTACCTGCGATGAGCCAAAGCGGATCATCGTTGAACCCTGAACCTATGTCAGAGTTACCTCTCTTGGTAAGAGGCTGATACTGGTGATAAGCCGAACCGTTCTGGAACTGTGTTGAAGCGATATCGATGATACGCTCTCTCGCACGTTCGGGGATGAGGTGAACGAATCCGAGAAGGTCCTGGTTGGAATCTCTGAACCCCATTCCTCTTCCGATGCCTGATTCATAATATGAAGCGCTTCGGCTCATATTGAAGGTTACCATACACTGATACTGGTTCCAGATGTTGACCATACGGTTAACCTTGTCGTTAGCCGACTTAACGGTGTAGATAGAAAGAAGGTTATCCCAGTATTCCTTAAGCTTTGCAAAAGCCTTGTCAACGTCGTCATCTGTCTGGTATTTTGCGAGCATTGCCTTTGCGGGAGCCTTGTTCACAACACCTTTTGATTCCCACTTGTCATTATCGGGATTCTCGCAGTAGCCGAGAACAAATACCAGAGACTTTGAAGCCCCGGGAGCAAGCGTGATATTGATCTGATGAACGGCCACGGGTGACCATCCGTGAGCAACGGAACCCGTGCAGGCACCCTTTTCGAATACTACCTCGGGATCATGGTTGTCGTGATATGCTCCGAGGAAAGCATCTCTGGAAGTATCGAAACCGTCTATCTTTGAATTTACGGAATATACAGCGTAGTGATTTCTTCTTTCTCTGTACTCGGTCTTGTGATAGATGGTCGAATCGATGACTTCAACCTCACCGGTAGAGAAGTTACGCTGGAAGTTCTTCATATCGTCGTCGGCATTCCAAAGACACCATTCAACGTAAGAGAACAATGTGAGCTTCTTTTCGGTAGAAGAATTGTTCGTGATCTTGATCCTGTTGATCTCGCAGGTATCGTCCGTGGGAACGAAAGCGAGAACAGATGCGGCTACGCCGTCCTTGGAAGAATTCCACTTGCTGTAGCCGATACCGTGACGGCACTCATAGGAATCGAGAGGAGTCTTGGTAGGCTGCCATCCGGGATTCCACACGGTATCACCGTCTTTTATATAGAAGTACTTACCGTTGACATCGGCAGGAACGCCGTTGTAACGATAACGTGTCAGACGAAGGAGCTTTGCATCCTTATAGAAGGAATAGCCGCCCATCGTGTTGGATATCAGGCTGAAAAAATCATTTGTGCCCAGATAGTTGATCCAGGGCAACGGTGTTTTGGGTGTAGTGATGACGTATTCTTTGTTCGCATCATCAAAAAAACCAAATTTCATAGTCCTCTCCTTTTGAAAAAATTTATAGTTTTTGCATACGAAAAATCTGTCGTACAGGAAAAATTATACCCAAAGAAATGTCGTTATGCAATAACTATAATGCGCGAAAATGCCTTTATTTTTCAGTATTTGCATTGAAAAACGATTTCCGTTTTGATATTATTTCCATATGAGAAAAAAGATCGCATTTTTTTGCGGACAGGTTCAAAGAGATGATTATTATCCGGAACTGATCGACGAGCTTTCGAAGGAAGCCCGAAAGATCGATGCGGATCTTTTTGTCATGATCAATTACGGCATATTTGACCATAATATCATTCTCTATGCCGAGGGTGAAAAATCGATCATGAGGATCCCGGAACTTGGATCGTTCGATGCGATCCTGGTCGATGAGAGCATGTTCCATATAGAAGGTATGAATGATGAACTGTATGAACATCTTCAAAAACATGCCAAATGTCCTGTCATTTATCTGAAGTCGCAGAGAGAAGGATTCTACAGCGTTCTTTTTTCCGATAAACAGTCAATAAAGGATATCACGAACCATTTTATAAAAGAGCACGGTTTTACCAGGATCTATCATATGGCGGGGCGCTGGGAACTGCAGGATGCCCACGAAAGAGCCGACGGCTACCGCGAGGCCATGGAAGAAGCCGGGCTTGAAGTTACGGATGATATGATCTTTTTCGGCGATTACTGGAAGAATAAAGGAAAAGAAGCCGCAGATCATTTTCTTTCGTTAAGTGACGAATATCCGCAGGCGATAGTCTGCGCAAACGATTATATGGCAGTAGCCCTTAGCAGGGAGCTTGTCTCAAGAGGTATAAGGATCCCCGAAGATATCTGTATCTCGGGCTATGACAACGCACTGGAAGGACAGGATTTTGCCGTACCGATGACAACCTTTGAGGCCGACGGAAGAAAGATGGCCAAAGAGGTTTTTGCCATCCTTGATAAACTGGGTAAAAAAGAAGAAGTTCCCGAAGTATCACGCGTGAGCAACAGGATGATACTTCGAAACAGCTGTGGTTGCAGCGATTTTTCCGAAGGAACGAACCTGATCCGTAAGATCAATCTTCTCGAAGACAAGTATTACGGGTATAATTATATTCTGTTCATGATAAACAGCTTTGAGGTAGCCTTTGATGAAGTGGATATCTTCAGCCGTGCGGATTTTTATTTCAAATACTCACGTGCCGAAAAGGGATACATATGTCTTACCGAGGATGCGTTTGACTCCGTCAGCAGACCGGTGGAAAAAATGAGCGATTATACGGACAGGATGATCTTAAAGAGGGTATATTTTTCCGACCCTGAAAAGAGATATCTGGGCCCGAACACATTGTTTGACCGAAGGGATATGCTCCCGCAGGATGTTCTTGAAGAAAACGGTGCTTCAACCTATATGATCGTTCCGCTGCATGCCCAGAACAAAGTTTACGGTTATGTGGTCCTTACGTATGCGGAGAACTGTTTCCCCAACAATTTCCTTCAGTCGTATATCGGATCTCTGGGATCGGTCATCGATAACTACAACATGCGCAAACATTATTTGTCCGTTGATGAGATGCGCAGGGTATACTTAAAGGACGAGCTTACGGGTATATACAACAGGAGAGGATTCGAGCAGAATCTCAATATCCTTTCCGACAGGGCAAACAGGCACGACCTTTATCTTTCGGTAGTAAGCCTTGATATGGACGGCCTTAAGAGGATCAACGACGAATTCGGTCATGCCGAGGGTGATGCTTCACTTTCGGAATTTGCAAGCGTACTGCTTTCCGTGCTCGAGGGCGAAGAGATATGTGCCCGTTACGGCGGAGATGAATTTGCGGCCATCCTGATATCAAAGGAAAAAGACAGACACTTAAGGTTTACGGACGATCTTGAAAAGGCATTCGTAAACGCCAATGAAATGCTTCAAAAACCATATAAGCTGCATGCTTCAAGCGGCGTAGTCTGTGTGAACGACCACCCGAACGAGACCCTGAGGGCCTGTGTGATACTGGCTGACAAGGTAATGTATGAAAACAAAAAGAAATACAAGGCTTCTCTTGGAGAAAAGCCGAGATAGGAAATATCCGTAACCGATGGAACTACTGTTAAAACGCACTGCAAGATATAGTTTTATATTTCTGACAATGGCCATGATAGCCATTGTCTATTTCGGTGCGACGAAAGTAATTGAGATATCGGATATCGCGCAGGATGATGTCGACAGAAACGCAGCACCGGAGACGACGGTCACGGAAGATCAGATGCAGAATGTCCTGATGTTCGATACGGCATCGGAGTACACGGATTATCTGGGTATCCCGCTTCCGGACGGTGTGACCGCGGATGACATTTCGGTTGAGAACCATTACATGGATCATCAGCTTTATGTCACGATCAAATGCGAAGAGAGAGATTATTACGGCAGAAAAGCCCTGACCGGAAACAGGGACAGCATAAGGGAAGGAACGTTTGACATCACCGATGACGGGGTGTCACTTAAGTTTGCGGTCGACAATGTTTACGAATACAAGACGGTCCTTGAGAACAACAGTCTTTATATAAGCTTTTTCACTCCGAGGGAATTATTCGATAAGATCGTCATCATAGATCCCGCTCACGGAGGAAATGACAGCGGTGTCAGTAATTATGCTACGGGCCCCGATTCAAAGGGCGAAGAGACGATCTCCGAAAAAAACATAAACCTTAAGGTCGCCAAACGTCTTAAAGAGCTGCTTGATACTTCGGAAATAAAGGCATATTACACGAGGATGGATGATGTCAATCCGTCGGGAGATGCCCGCACGGATCTCGGAAACGCCATCAGGGCCGATGCCTATATAAGGATCGAAGTCGATAAAAAGGAAGATTCCTCACTCTACGGAATGACCTGCAAATACAATGAAGAGTACTTTATTCCGGGCTTCGGAAATGTTCAGCTTGCTGACATAATAGAAAAAGCCGTGGTGACGAGTGCCAAGGGTCGTGCCCTCGGGCTGGTCCCTTCGGATGAAGGTGACCCGACGCTCTTGCGATCGACGATCCCTTCCTGCACGATCATGGTCGGATGCCTTTCGAACAAGCAGGAAGCGATCCTCCTTTCGAGGGATGATTATATAGACAAGCTGGCACAGGGAATATATGACGGCAT
>JAIKZO010000111.1 GCA_024682115.1 Lachnospiraceae bacterium | reverse complement strand
GTCCTGGTGTACATATTCCATCGCATATGTTCATATATCTTCCATTTTATATCTTCTTTCGTGATCTTATAGATCTCAAATTCGCGATCCGTACCGGCAAGCGAATCCTCCGGATCATAAAGGTCATGGATTATCCGGACTTTGTGTTTAAAGCACAGAGTCCTTGCATAGACCGAATGCCTTTACTGTCAAAGTAGTCTCTGACAACCTTACATAAAGCACCGCCGGTATTTCTTCTGTAGCTGATAAAAATGTCCAATTTCCGCTCCTTATTAAAAACCCACTAAACAGTATTTTACGCTAATAACAGCGTAAAAATCAATATTATAAGGATATGCGCATCACCGAGCGCAAAGCGGTCCGTCCCCACTGTACGATTCATCGAAAACAGTGTATCATTAAGTACAGATAAATTCATGATGTATGGTCTGTTGTGAAAGGAGAAGGGTATGATTGACGAAAAGATCAAACAGGGGTTAAGCGAAGAAGATCTGGAAAAGGTGACCGGAGGAACTCAGGATGATATCACCGAGCTTCACTGCTGCTGCAAGGGCTGCATGGATATCACTGTCTGGAAGAGGGTGTATGGAACCTGGCATTGCACTATCTGCTACGGAACCGAGACTATTCCGTATTACGAGCTGCCTCAGTACAAAAAATAAAAAGAATAAAGAAAGGGTGGTTCCGTTAAGGAACCACCCTTTTTTCATAGGATATACTGTTTCCTTTATCAGTTCTTTTTGGGCGGTTTGGGGCCCGGGAACTGATAGAAGTACGTCTTCATCATACCGTTATATATCTTTCTGTTTTTGGCAGCTTTGAGGCCCATAGCATCCTCGGTCCCTTCATAGGAAGTGATCATATATAAAGACCAGGAATCAAGCGCCCTGTAGCGTTCTCCCAATGTTCGGTATATTCCCTCGACCGATGACCTGTCTTCCAATCGCTCTCCATAGGGAGGGTTGGTTATTATAAATCCGTATTTCTTCGCATGGGACAGTTCGCTTACATCCTTGCGCTGAAAATGGATGAGTTCTTCAACACCGGCCGCTCTGGCATTGGCCCTCGAGATCTTTACCATCTCATCATCCAGATCAT
This sequence comes from Lachnospiraceae bacterium, assembly GCA_024682115.1. Taxonomy (GTDB): domain Bacteria; phylum Bacillota; class Clostridia; order Lachnospirales; family Lachnospiraceae; genus JAILLW01. The sequence goes on along the minus strand of JAIKZO010000111.1, from coordinate 6,657 downwards.
ACCCCTGTATATCCGTACTGATATCAGGATCAATCATATCCCGGGCTTCCTCAACGGCATATTTCCACTCGGAAGGCTCTATGAGGCCGGTCCATGTTTTTGCGGTAAAGTCTCTGCTCATTCCCGGTGCGATATTGGCTGCCATCATAGCCGCCTCTATGGGAAAAGTTCCCGACCCGCAGAAAGGATCCACTAGTATCCTGTCCTTTTTCCACGGAGTCAGCATGATAAGGGCTGCTGCCAGATTCTCGGCAATAGGCGCCTTTGCGGTAAGCTTTCTGTAACCTCTTTTGTGAAGCGACTCTCCCGTGGTATCAAGCCCTATCGTAACTTCATCTTTGTGGATGAACACCCTTACGGGATACGGACTTCCGCTTTCTTCAAACCACGAGATATTGTGAACGCTCTTCATTCTTTCAACCATAGCCTTTTTTACTATGGACTGTATGTCCGAAGGAGAAAAAAGCTTACTTTTTACCGATGCTGCCTTGGTAACGTAAAAACGTCCGTCCACCGGGATGTATCTTTCCCATTCTATGGCTTTCGTTCCCTGGAAAAGCTCCTCAAAGGTGGTCGCCCTGAAGGTCCCCGCATTTATGAGTATCCTTTCGGCAGTGCGCAAAAAAACATTGGCTCTGACTACCGCCTCGGGGTCTCCAGTAAAACTGACCCTTCCGTCTTCAACATGAGACACGTCATAGCCAAGGTCTGTTATCTCTCTTTTTAAAACCGCCTCCAGCCCGAAATGGCATGGTGCTATAAGTTCAAATCTTTCTTTCATATCCAGTCTATTATACCACGATACTCGGAAAGCGGTTTTGTTTATCGCCATAATACTGTATAATCCTTATAGGTGCATTGGAACAGATTCACTATACGAGAACCGGATCGCAAACGTGATCCTCTGAACAGACTTAAAAATTTATGGAAAAAACAGATTTCTTAATAGAACTGAAAGACAGGATCGACTCAAAGAACGCTGCGGATACGGAAGCCGGGATAACGGCTATCCTTGATAAAAATTCCGGCATGATCCCCGTATTTGATGCTTCAAACCTTACATATATCTCAAGCGCAGGTCTTCGCGTACTTATGAAGATCAGCAGGTTGTTTGCAGAAAAACTGACGATCCGGGATGTTTCTCCTGAGATCTATGAAATTTTCGACACTACCGGATTTACTTCTCTTTTTGATATTAAAAAACGCCTGAGAAATATATCCGTTGAAGGATGCAGGATCATCGGCAAAGGTGCTTTCGGAACCGTGTATCGTCTGGACGATGATACTATCGTTAAGGTTTATCAACCCGACCTGGAGGATGCTCTTTCCATTATAGAAAACGAAAAGGAACTGGCTAAAAAAGGCTTTGTTGCCGGGATCCCGACAGCCATCTCCTTTGATGTCGTCAAAGTAGGAGCCAGCTACGGCGCTGTTTTTGAACTCCTTAATGCCAAGACTTTTAACGACCTGATCATAGAAGAACCGGATAAAGCGGACGAGACGATAAAGCGCTATACGGACCTCATAAAGTCCGTTCATTCCATTGAAATGAAACCGGGAGAACTTCCTTCCTCCAGAGAAAAGTATCTTGACCGACTGAACGTGATCCGGGATCATATTTCAGGTGAAGTATTTGACAAGCTTCATTCCCTGATCTTTGATCTCCCCGAGGATCTCCATGTTGTTCACGGAGATATCCAGATGAAAAATGTCATGCTTTCCGAAGATGAACCCATGCTGATAGACATGGATAACTTAAGTATCGGGCTGCCGATATTTGATCTTCAGGCGATCTACGTGTGTTATCAGGCTTTTCTGGAGGACGAGCCCGATAACGGTCTTAAATTCCTGGGAATATCGCAGGAGATGTGCAACAGGATATGGGATGGGATCATAGAAAATTATTATACCGACCGAACCGAAGAGGAACGCGCCCTGATATGTGACAAGATACGTGTCCTTGCTTATATCAGATTCCTTCAGATGATGGTCATTTCGGATGATCAGAACAACGAGCTTACCCGACTTCGAATAAAGCATTCCATTGAGCATCTAAATGATCTTTCCGGCCGGATATCCGATCTGACCATATAAAGTATACAAAATGATCCACCCTTTCGGATGGATCATTTTTTTCTCTTTTCAGCATATCACCGGTAATAATTTCTGCTCTATGAATTCGACCCTGTCAAAGATCCTCGGCTTAAATGTTCCGGTCATTCCGACTGATATGTTTTTCTTCTTGTTAACATAGATAATGTTGCCGCTGTCGCCGATCGCAGCATATACCTCCCGGTCATCAAAAGGTTTATACCATAAATATCCGTAGTTCATAAAGCCGAACCGCTCACCGAGCTTAATATGAGGTTTGAGCATCTCATCAAGATAGTTTTTAGAGATGATCCTCTTTCCGTTAAACTCACCTCCGTATAATACAAGTTCACCGATCCTTGCCAGATCAAATGCGGATGCACACATTCCCCATCCGGCGGTAACCGAGCCCTGAGGATCCGAATACCACTCATACTTACGTGGATTCCTGTTCATGAAGAAATCAAACTGATCTTCTTTGGAGCTGTCTCCATGCGGTATACGATCAGGAAGATCCAGCGGCTCAAAAAGTTCCCTGTTTGCAAGATCGATCAATTTTTCTCCGGTTGCTCTTTCTATTATCCCGGCAAGGATCTGGATACCAAGCGTAGCATATCTGAACTCACCGGTAATTCCGTTACGGCCCCCAAGATGATCAAGTATGCCAAGCGTCCAGTCCTGCGATGTGCACACCTTTTTCCACGGCTCCGACTTTCCCTTATACGGTGCCGTCATCGTAAGCAGGTGTCTGACCGTTACATCGTAGATGGTTTTTTCTCCGCGTTTTACCGTATAATCCGGAAAAAAGTCCATCACTTTCGCCTCAACACTGCCGATGGATCCCTTATCCAAAGCGATCCCGGCAAGCAATGCCGTCACTCCCTTGGTCACGGAATTGACATTCATGGCATCCGATGTCTTAAATCCGTGCCAGCACTCATCATAGACGGTTTTTCCGTCCCTGATCGCATAGATCTGGCAGATATTGCTCTCGTTTCCGGTGCTTTGTGATATGTACCTGTGAAGTTGTTCTCTATTCATGTAAAAAGCCTCCTCTTAGGTAAGATTCGGACGTCCTAAGAAGAGGCTAAGGTAATTAAAAATTAAATGCAAGAAAAATCTTTAAAATGTTTTCCGATACTATTGTTTCGTGATCTTTTCCGGCGGAAGATGCTTAATAAGCGTCTGTTCCAGTTCGTTTATCTTTACCGGCTTTGAAAGATAGTCATCAAATCCTTCGGCGATATAACGCTCCTTTGAACCGATGATCGCATCCGCTGTCATACAGATGATCGGAGTGTCGGTATTCAGGCCGTTCTCCTGTGAACGGATATTCTTCAGTGCTTCCGTACCGTCCATATTCGGCATTCTCTGATCCATGAGTATCAGGTCATACTTCTTCTCCATCGTGAGTTCTATGGCAGCGCTTCCGCTGTCAACTGTATCGACCTTAAGTCCTGTATCTTTAAGCAGCGCCTTTGCAACGGTAAGGTTCAGCTTGGTATCATCCACGACAAGAACGGTCGCATCGGGCGCCTTAAACGAAGCCTCGTACGGTTTGTCTTTTCTTTCGGATGTGTCCGCACTGACGCTGAATTTACCGATAGGTTCGTCGGAAACGACCTTCTGCGGTAATGTGATGATAAATGTGGATCCCGATCCGTATTCGCTTTCAACGGTGATCTTTCCGCCCATCATGGATATCAGCTGACGTGAGATCGCAAGTCCGAGTCCTGTACCCTCTATGGTACTGTTACGTTCAAGTTCAAGACGTTCAAACGTTCCGAACAGTTTTTCCCTGTCTTCGGGACGTATACCTATGCCGGTGTCTTTGACCATTATGGTGAGCGTTAACATATCGCCTTTCTTAACGGTCTTTGATTCCGGTCCTTTCACGATAAGACGTACCGAACCTTTTTGGGTATATTTTACGGCGTTGGTCAGGATATTGATCACTACCTGTCTTATCCTTATCATGTCCCCAAACAGATTATCCGGGAGCGTTTCTTCCACATCAGCTGTGAATTCCAGGCCCTTTTCGGCCGCACGGAAGATCAACATGCGGTTTATATCTTTAAGAAGTGCTCTTAAGCTGTATTTGCCTTCGACAAGATCCATCTTGCCTGCTTCGATCTTTGAAAGATCAAGTATGGCATTTATGATGGACAGAAGGTTACTGCCGGCGCCTCCGATATTACCCGAATATGAACTGATATTATCGAACGCTTCCGTTACTGCCGGGCTTTTTGCCTCATCTATATCACGGGCTCTTGCACATTCACGCGAGATCATCTCATTAAAACCAAGCACCGCGTTGATAGGAGTCCTTATCTCGTGAGACATATTGGCAAGGAACTTCGATTTGGCCTCATTGGCATTATCCGCGATCCGTTTCTGTTCGCGAAGTTCATCCATATATCTGTAGTGCTCGCTGTCATCGGAAAGTGAATAAAGCGTACCCACGCGGGTTCCATCCTCCATGAGCGGGTTGACTCTCGGAGTATAAATGCTCTCACCCATTCTTAAGGGTTCTCCGGATTTCAGGGCATAATTTAGCTCGTCGGACAGCTTCTGTATCGTGCTTCCCGCTTCTTTGACCTCGACAAGTTCAGGGAAAAGAGTCTTTGCAGGTTTGTTAAAGTAACTTACCCTTTCATCGGTATCAACAACTATAATGCTCTCGGAAAGCTCATCCACAACATAGTTCTTGGCTGCTGCGATAGTGTCGAGCATTTCATATTTTATGATGGCAATGAGCATAAGTGCCGTACATAAAGCATAGCCGAAGATCATCAAATCGAACTTGCGGGCCAATGGTATAAGTTTGAGGAAATATACCAGGTAGGAAATAACCATAACGGCAACCGCGATCACCAGCATCAGATTACGTTTCTTGGCCGTTTTGTTTTTCTCATGTATGAATGCACTGACGATGATATAAACGCACAGGATCGAATAAAAAAGATTAAGCAGGGAAAAAACGTAATACAGAGGGCCTCCCGAATGCGGCAGTGTGGGAATATCCCCGTCCATGACAAATTTGTACTGTTTATAATAAATGTGAGTTCTTTCCAGATTAAGAATGAAGAGATAAACGATCATGTTGATGATCGAAGCGATCACTTTTGCTATCTTGGGGAAATTTTTTCCGCACAGTTCGGCTATGAAAAGTGTCATGGAAATTCCAACCCATACACGCCCAAGATACCCTATCTTCAGTGCTGTAACATAGGTATCCTCATTTTGCGAACGAAGTATGAGGACATAGGCACAGTTATATACCAGATTGGAAACACTATAGAAAAAAAGATATGTGTGAAGCATGCTGCCCCACCTCGTGAGGCTTATGACACATACCGCAAACAGACCGATTATCGTAAAAAACAAAACTGATATAAGAAACTGATACATATTAACCCCCATATCTTATGGTTTTAACCTACCATAAATCACGGGTTTTATCAATCTGCCGTAGGCCGATATTCATGCTTCAGGAAAGGATCTTAATTACCGACTTTGCCCACCAGCTCCAGGAGTTTAGCCTCCCAGTTCTCGTTTTCGGAGTAAAACACGCATCCCACGATATCGGGATGGCTGTAATTAACTGAGGAACACAGTATTACGGGAATATGCCAGCCATATTCTTTGAGTTTTTCTATCAGCTTTTCTCCCGAACGCTCTTCTTTCCCGCCGGATTCTTCCGGATACCACATATCCGTGATAACAAGGTCATATGGTTTAAGTGCATCAAGCTGAGTGCGGATATGGCCGATACCGTCCTCAAGATTATCAGCACGATCTATACTCAATTCTGAAGAAAATCTGTGATTTTGCAGTACTCTGCGAATACTGTGATATTTGAAAGGTTCATCTTCAACGATCAAAATATACATAATCTGTTTATCCTTCGTTTTGTATTTGGTAGTGTCATTTCATATCTGCAAAAAACGCATCTATCCCATTCGCTATTCCCAAAACTATCAGATTCTGATACTCTTCCGTGGACATCAGCTGATCTTCTTCAGGATTTGTCATATATCCCATCTCTATAATGGTCACGGGAACCTGACTCCAGTTTATCCCGCTCATGGTATCGGTCTCCCAAACCTTTCTTCTTACGGCTCCCGTCTTTTCCACCATGGAATCGAGAATATGCGTCGCCAGGGACTTACTTGATTCATAAAGATTTCCGCAATATGGATTTGAGGAAGTCTGGCAGATCGTCATCATCCCCTTCTCACTACTTTTTTCGGAACCGTTGGCATGTATCCTGACAAAAGCATCGGCCCCGGCTTCATTAGCCATAGTTGCACGTTCGCTGTTACTGATATCTACCTCATTAATGGTACGTATCATCAAAACATCATATCCACGGTTTTTAAGTTCTTTCTCAAGTTTCAGAGCCACTTCAAGGTTTAACTGATACTCCGCTTTGCCTGTCGATACTCCCTTTGTTCCTCCGGATACTTTCGCTTTTTTCTCGGATGCTCCGGGCCCTATCGGCTCTTTTTTCGAATTCGCTTTTATCTGATGTCCGGCATCTATAGCGATCAGGTACTTTTTTTT
>JAIKZO010000132.1 GCA_024682115.1 Lachnospiraceae bacterium | reverse complement strand
CATCAAGGAATCCTATCTCTATCATCTCAACACCTGAAGCGATAAGGCGCTCATAGATGTTGATGATCTTGCTGTGACCGAATTCCCAGTCGTTTAAATATCCGCCGTCTCTTAATGTACAATCAAGAAGTTTAATATCTCGCATATGTCCCTCTTTTTTACTGTCCGAATATCTCCGCTTTATCCCTTAAAACAAGTTCGTTGTTCCTTACTTCGTATATCTCGTCGCAGTTTCTTACGGTGGTAAGTCTGTGAGCCACGATGACCATCGTAACCTGTCCGTAAAGATTGTTAATGGCCGACATGATGGCAGACTCCGTATTGTTATCAAGTGCGGATGTCGCTTCATCAAGTACGAGTATCTCTGGCCTGTGGTATAGTGCCCTAGCGATGGCTATCCTCTGACGCTGCCCGCCCGAAAGACGGGTTCCGCGGTCTCCGACCATGGTATCGAGGCCCTCCGGAAGAGTAGATATGAACTTTGAAAGCTCTGCTTTATCAAGAGCGTCTTTAACGAGTTCTTCATCTATCTCTTCTTCTCTTTCTCCGAAAGCAACGTTGTTTCTGATCGTATCGTCGCAAAGAAATACCGACTGCGGTACATAGCCTATCGTATCGGACCATTCCTTCGGGATCTCGGTTATCGGACGGCCGTCCATCCTGATACATCCGTTCTGCGGAACCAAAAGTCCCAGAAGTATGTCGACCAGAGTGGATTTTCCGGCACCCGATTCTCCGATCAGAGCGACCGCACGTCCCTTAGGTATCGTAAGGCTCACGTTTTCAAGAACGTTGCCCATTGTCTCGTTATATGCAAAAGTGATATTCTCGATGTCGATCCTGTCCTTGAACTTGCCGGTCGAGAATACGCTCTTCTTTTCTTCAAATGTATAAGTACCGCCCTTGCTGATAAGACCTTTTGAAACCTCGCGGCCCTTCATGAAATCCGCCGCCTCGGGATGGGCTTTGGCATATTCCTTCGAAACCTTTATGTTCTCACAAAGGGCATTTATCTGAGGTGAGCATCCGGAAAGCGAGTTCATTGAAGACGAGATCCTTCCGAGTGAAGGAAGCACCCTGAACGCTCCTACCGCGAATGTTGCCAGTGTCGCAACAAAACCGGCATCCGAACCGAAAAGTACGATCTTGGCGCAGACCGCGATCATGATACCGGATATGCATATTCCCTCTATGATAAATCCGGGGCTTTCCGCGCCTACCGCCTGACGGCACTGAGCCTTCTGGGCGTAGATGCTGTTCTTTTCATACTGATATATAAAGAATTTCTGCTTCCTGAAGAGCATTACATCCTTAATTCCGAAATATGACTGGGAAAGCGACTGTCCCATCCTTGCTCCGTATTCCCTAGCGATCACACCTTCGCGGTACATCATCTTGCGGAAAACAAAATAGATGAGCACCAGGCAAAGAAGCGCAAGAACAAGGACCGACAGAGCGAGCTGCCAGTCGGTGATAAAAAGGAATACGCAGATCATCGTTATCGTGAGCGTTTCGGATATGATCCTGAACGCAGCGGCAACGACTCCGTTTATCGCATTAGCATCCGAAGCTACGGCTCTGCTGTATTCACCGTAGTTGCTGTCAAGGAAATACTTATATCCCCTGCTCATAGTATAGGTCATCATCGTAACGGATACTTCTCTTTGTATCTTGCATGCGAACTTAACGCGAAGCCATGAGAGGAACATAAAATAAATGTTCTTGAGGATGTATATGACAACTACCGCTCCTACGATCAGCGTTACGAGCTCGCTGTATGATATCTGACCCAGAGCAGGATTGTTCTTTACAAGAGAGCTTTCCTTTATGGAATCCGGGCTTTGAATGACATTAACCAGCGGAAGTATTACGGATACCCCCAGCATTTCAAGCAGAGAACCTATACAGGTTGCAAGGAATACCAGCACACAAAGCTTCTTCTGGCTCGGGTTCAGTATGTATAATGTTTTTTTGACAAGATCGAGTATTTTTTTCATAAATCCCTTATTACTCTGTCTTCGATGATTTTATTGATTTATTGGTTTTTCTGTCTTTAAAAAATAAAACAGCCTCTCGTACGCCTTCTATTGATAGAGCGACTGCTGTAAAGATTAGAGCAATCGCATTTATCAACGTTCTGTATGGAAGTCCGACCTGACCTTCTTTTTCAAATACAGGAACCGATAACCCGGAAACATATGGAAGGATTATCACTGCGAACAAAAGTCCATACAGTATTCTGTTTATCGTTTTTTTTGTATCC
>JAIKZO010000064.1 GCA_024682115.1 Lachnospiraceae bacterium | reverse complement strand
ACCTAAAGGTCCTTTGGGAAGCATTCCCTTAACAGCCATCTCAACAACAGCTTCGGGCTTCTTGGCCTTCATCTCACGAAGGGTGGTCTCCTTAAGTCCTCCAACCCATCCTGAATGATGTCTGTAAAGCTTCTGATCAAGTTTCTTTCCCGTAACCTTTACTTTTTCTGCATTGATCACGATAACAAAGTCACCTGTGTCTTCAGAGGGTGTGAATATAGCCTTGTTCTTGCCTCTTAAGACCTTGGCGATCTCTGATGCCATACGGCCCAATGTCTTATCTGTAGCATCCACTACATACCATTTACGTTCAACGGTATCGGGATTAGCCATAAATGTCTTCATGTTAATTCCTCCATATTTAAAGGTAAAACCGCATGTTCGAAGGGATGTCCGGGCCGATCGTTCATGCATTGTCCTTAAGTGCCGCCAATACGCCTTTAGGGAATGATGGGATAAGCATCAAAGGCTTATTCGCGCGCCCAATTATTATATTATAAGGATTTTATGCTTGTCAAGCGAAAAACATACTGAAATCGCGCATTTTAACCGTGCGGACATATTTTTAAGTCAGGGGGACGGTTCTTTTGACTGCTTTTTCAGTCAAAAGAACCGTCCCCCTGACTTCTATTTTTTCTGGAAATGCTGATAGTCCTTGCAGCTGTTCCAGTTGCCGCCCCAGACAAACCCGTGCTGCTTAAAGAGTTTGCAACAAAGGTCGTTTTCATCTATCTTATGCGGAAAATCCGCCGATCTGTCTATATACATTTCGCTTCCTTCAGGAGAGATATAGTCGGTTCCGTCGGGATTTGCACCATATACGATGTAAGGGTTGTAAAAGGGATTGATATCTATCGCCATCCCCAGCGCATGTCTGCTCAGCGATGTTGAATTCTCGACCAGCCTGTAATTAAAGCATGATGTATTGTTATCGAGCATCGAGGCGGTATCGTCTCCGCCGTATTCATCGACGAGCCGGATCTTTTCTATCTGATATTCATTAACGAAAAGCTCATAGAAGATATCCGCAAGATCGTCAGCTATCTTCTTGTTACAGATGAGTTCACCGTCCTGTACCTCTCCGTTGAAATCATAATATTTCACGCGAAGGTAGCGAAGATCGTCATATGAGATCCTGATCCCGGAATCATCCGCGGGATATGAAATGCCCGTGATCCTCTGCTTAATATCATCGGTGATGATCGTATAATAAAAGCTGTCCTTCGTGATGACGGGCGTCGGAGAAGGTTCCGGTGTCGGTTCGGGAGTGGGTTCGGGTGTAGGCTCACTGATCTCCTCAGTCTGAGTTTCCGCTGCGTCCTGTGATATCTGAGCTCCTGATCCGTCCGAAGATGTCTGCTGATCCATATCATCCGAAGCCGGGATCTCTTCCTTTTTGGGCATGATATCCTCCGGAGCCTTGGTCGCATAAGCAAGCTCGGGGTTTTTCTTTGCATAATCCGCCAACGTGTCCGAGCGCGTAAGGAGCTTTATCGAAACGACCGACAATATGATAACAAGTATGATCCCTCCGAGGGGTTTTAATATCTTTTTGAAATCCATTCCGTATTCCTTTGGTAATGAACATTTTCCGTTCGTGTTTCGTACCTTTTTCAAATGATAATACACTTCCCGCCGTATTGCAAACAGTGCGGAATTAAAGTAAAATCAAAGGGTTATGAAGGATATTTTAACTACCGAAAATCTCACATTTGATTATATAAGACGTGACGATGAAGGTAACGTTGAAGGCATCACCACGGCTGTCGATAATGTCTCCCTTGATGTAAAAGAGGGCGAGTTCATCGCGATCCTCGGTGCCAACGGATCCGGCAAGTCAACGCTCGCAAAGCATATAAACGCCATTCTCTATCCCACCGAAGGAACCGTTTACGTTGACGGAAAGGATACTTCGGACGATAAGAACCTCTGGGATGTAAGACAGAGCGCCGGCATGGTATTCCAGAATCCCGACAATCAGATCATAGGTCAGATCGTCGAGGAGGATGTCGGTTTCGGTCCCGAAAACCTCGGTGTCCCCACCAAGGAGATCTGGGAAAGGGTTGAAGAATCCCTCAAGGCGGTCCATATGTACGAGTATCGCAAAAAGAGTCCCAACAGACTCTCCGGCGGTCAGAAGCAGCGGGTCTCGATAGCCGGTGTTCTTGCCATGCACCCCAAATGCATCGTCCTTGACGAGCCCACCGCGATGCTCGACCCTTCCGGACGAAAGGAAGTCATAAGGGCGATCCGCGCTCTTAACGATGTCGAAAAGATCACCGTGATCCTAATAACCCATTATATGGAAGAAACCATCTATGCGGACAGGATATTCGTAATGGATAAAGGCAGGATCGCCATGGAAGGAACGCCTAAGGAAGTCTTTTCAAAGGTTGAAAAGCTAAAGCGCTTAAGGCTCGACGTCCCCCAAGTCACGCTCCTTGCCCATGAGCTTAAAAAAGCGGGGCTCCCCCTGTCGGACGGGATCCTCACCACGGAGGAACTCATATGTCAATTATCCTAGATCATGTCCGTTATACATACGAATCGGGTACGACACACAGATCGGATGCCCTTAAGGATATCTCCTTAAAGATAGATGACGGTGAGTTCATCGGTCTCATCGGTCATACCGGCTCCGGCAAATCCACTCTCGTACAGCACCTTAACGGACTTTTAATGCCCACTTCGGGCAGCATATATTTTGACGGCAAAGACATAAGCGACAGCGACTATGATAAAAAAGAGTTAAGACGGCATGTCGGGCTGGTCTTTCAGTATCCCGAGCATCAGCTTTTCGAATCTGATGTGTTTTCGGATGTCGTTTTCGGTCCGAGGAACATGGGGCTGGATAAAAAGGCCGCAGAACTCACTGCCTACAAAGCGCTTGAATCCGTAGGTATCCCTCACGATCTTTTCTATGTATCCCCCTTCGATCTTTCGGGCGGACAGAAAAGAAGGGTCGCGATAGCCGGGGTCCTTGCGATGAACCCGGATGTCCTCGTCCTCGATGAGCCCACGGCAGGGCTCGATCCGGCGGGGCGTGACGAGATCCTTTCGCTGATAAAAAAACTGCATGACGAAAAGAAGATCACCGTGATCCTGGTCAGCCACAGCATGGAAGACGTGGCAAATTACGTGGGCCGCATAATCGTTATGAACGACGGGATGATCTTCCTTGACGATACACCGAAGAATGTATTTGCTCATTATACGGAGCTTGAAGATATAGGCCTCAGCGCTCCGGCCGTGACTTACATCATGGCAGCGCTTAAGAAAAAAGGCTTAAACGTAGATACCGGCGCCACTACGATCGATGAAGCACTCTATTCGATACTCGGTGCGTTGAGGCGATAGCATCGGATATACGCACCGATCATTCGGGATGAATTTCGTCGGGTAATTTGGTTGACATAACAAGATGATAAGAGATATAACACTCGGACAATATTACAGTACGGAATCCGTGATCCACAGGCTTGATCCCAGAGTAAAGCTTGTGGGTACTTTGTGCTACATCATTTCTCTTTTCCTTATTAAGAATCCAATCGGATATCTCGTTGCCGCGATCTTCCTTGCTATGGTCATATGGCTTAGCCGTGTGCCCGTGAAGTTTATGATCCGCGGGCTTAAGGCGATAGTCCTTCTTTTATTGATCGCGGGATTTTTCAATCTCTTTTTTACACCGGGCGAACCGCTCTGGTCATGGAAAGCACTTACGATCACCAAAGAAGGGATCGTTACCGCGACCACAATGGTCCTTCGTCTCATGTTCCTCATCATGGGGTCTTCCGTAATGACGCTCACGACCACACCCAACAACCTGACCGACGGGATGGAAAAAGGGCTCGGTTTTTTGAAGCTCATCAAGGTTCCCGTGCACGAGATAGCGATGATGATGTCCATCGCACTCCGCTTTATCCCCATCCTTCTTGAAGAAACGGATAAGATAATGAAAGCACAGATAGCAAGAGGCGCCGATTTTGAATCTAAGAACCTCATCAAAAAAGCAAAGGCTCTCGTTCCTTTGCTCGTTCCGCTTTTCGTATCCGCCTTCAGAAGAGCCAACGATCTGGCCCTCGCCATGGAAGCAAGGTGCTACCGCGGAGGCGAAGGCAGAACAAAGATGAAACCCCTCATATATAAAAAACGTGATGCTGCAGGTTATCTTGTCATTTTGCTGTATCTGGTCGTATGTATTTACATCGGAAGGGTGATCAAACTCTAGATGAAACGCATTCTTTTAAAAGTCGCTTATGACGGAACTTCATATCACGGATACCAGTCACAGGATAACGGTGTGACGATAGAATCCGTCCTTTCGGATGCGATAGCCGAAGTAACAGGCGAAAATGTATCCCTTATCGGCGGTTCAAGGACCGACGCAGGCGTTCACGCAGAGTCGAACATCGTAGTCTTTGACACCGATACCCTCATCCCCGGAGAAAAGCTTTCCTATGCGATAAACGCGCATCTCCCAAATGACATTCGTGTCACTTTTTCTGAAGAGACGGATCCCGGTTTTCATCCCAGACATACGGATTCGGTTAAAACATATGAATACCGGATCTGCAACAGCGAATTCGAGGATCCCGTAAAAAGACTTTATTATCTTCATTCATATAAAGAATATGATACCGATAAGATGAAAAAAGCCGCCGCATATATAGTCGGCGAGCATGATTTTTCATCATTCTGTTCCGCGGGAGCCCAGGTCGATTCCAAGGTGCGGACAGTTTATTCGGTCGATATCGATGTGAATGAACATAAAGAGTCCGGTGACCTTTCCGTCGTAGGGGCCGCGCGCGATACAGGTCGCCGTGCATATCCTTCCCGCGATATCATAATAAGGGTAAGCGGCAACGGTTTCCTTTATAATATGGTCCGCATAATCGCAGGAACTCTCCTTGAGGTCGGCCGCGGACAGATAGATCCCGAAGATATACCATCGATCATCGAAGCCAAAGACAGAACGAAGGCGGGGCCTACGGCACCCGCCCACGGATTATGTCTTGT
>JAIKZO010000025.1 GCA_024682115.1 Lachnospiraceae bacterium | reverse complement strand
TATATGTCGTAGCAGGAATCATCTCCCCTGTTCTCATCGACATATAAAGCCTCTTTACCGTATTTGTTCCTGATCATATCCGCAAAACCGAGTGCATGATCACGGTCCTCGGAAAAGATGTAAAACTTCCCCGCACCTTTTTTGATCGCCGTATCTATTGCGGATCCGTAGTATTCATCGGTGCAGATATTGCCGAATATCTTCATATTCTCTTCTTCGAGATAATCGCCTCTTCGAAGATGTACCGAACACGATCTGCTTTCGGCTTCCCTTATGTCGGAAACGATCCCCTCAAGTTCCTTCTTTTCGGGAAGGATGAGTTCGTCCCGAAGTTCATCCAGTATATCCGCATAATAGTATTCGCAGGCAAAATACCCTCTTAAATATCTGTCTTTGAACCCTAAGAGTGCAGGGTCACATATGACACTCTCGTCATAAACTCTGTTAAGTGAAGGTCTTATCTTCTTACGGATCTTTGTGATCAGGTCGTTCTTCCCGAGCAGGGAATCTCTTTCCTCTTTAGTACAGACTTCGTACTTAACACCCGAAAATCTGTCGATCTCGATATTCCTTTTGGCTTTCATATCCTTCTGGACCGATTCGTCGAACCAGCAAAGATCGAGCTTTACCTTCGTACCGAGTTTTAAATATTTACGATAAAGGGCGTACTGCTGCAATTGATTACCCAGTCCGCCCATCAGTTCTATGATCATCATTTGTCTATGTATTCCCTGATCTGTGAATCCATGCGTGATATCAGTTTTTCCCTGTTGTTCTCCCTCATGGCCAGAGTCCATTCTATGGTCTTTGCCACCGCATCATATGCGCTCCACTTGGGTTTCCAGTCGAGGGTCTTTTTTATAAGATCGCAGTTTAACTTAAGGAACTTAGCTTCGTGAGGGCCTCCGACAAATTTATCGATCCATTTGATCTCATTGCCGGTCTGCTTTTTCCACTCATCGCAGAACGCGGTCGCAAGCTCGCCGGTCTTAAGGCAGTCGCTGTCATCGGGTCCGATATTGTAACTTCCCGCCAGAGAAAGATCTTCTTCCTGGAGGATGGCCATCGCAAGATAGGTCGTTACGGGCTCGAGCACATGCTGGAAAGGTCTTATCGAATACGGATTACGTACGATGATATCCTCACCGGAAAGAGCGGCCCTTACACAGTCGGGGATGATCCTGTCCCTTGCAAAATCTCCGCCGCCTATGACATTACCGGCTCTCATCGTACTTATCGCAACTTCTCTTCCGTTATCTTTTCCGAAAAAAGAATTCCTGTAACTTGATGTAACGAGCTCCGAGCAGGATTTCGAGTTGGAATACGGATCAAATCCGTTAAGAAAATCCCCTTCCCTGAAAGCCTCGTTAAGTTCATCGTTCCTGTATACCTTATCGGTCGTGACGTTTACAAAAGACCTGACGGAAGGCGTGCTCCTTACGCATTCAAGAACGTTAACTGTTCCCATCACGTTGGTCTCGTATGTTCCGACAGGGTCCTCATAACTTGCCCTTACTATCGGCTGGGCAGCCATGTGGATCACGATCTCTGGCATAGCCTTTTCAAACACCTTTTTGAGGTGGTCAAGATCCCTTATGTCTCCGATGACGGAATCCATCATCATATCAAGATCTATAAGGTCATATATCGAAGGATCCGTGGGAGGTTCAAGCGAATATCCCGTCACCTCGGCACCTTCGTCCACGAGCACACGACACATCCAGCTTCCCTTGAAACCGGTATGTCCCGTGACCAGAACTTTTTTACCTTTATACTTTTTAAGAATGTTGTTAAGATCCATACTAATACTCCATCGGCCACTTAAAGCCCTTGGGACACTTTGCGTTAAACTGCAAAAGCACTTTTATCGTTCTTATGATATCCGCTATGAAAGCCGGATGAACATGATTTGAAGTCAGTGCCCTGTGGCCTTCCTTCAATCCGTCAAGATAACTTGATACGCTGTCGGTACTGGTCCCGCCGTAGTACATCCCGACTATTATCCTCGGAAGATAGGCCAGTCTGTTTCCTGCCTTTTTATCCGAAAGGAACCTTATCATGAACTCGTAATCGGCGGATATTCTGTAGTCCGGTTTATATGAACCGTATTTATCGTATATCTCTTTTTTAAGATAGAGCGTCGGGTGTCCGGCCATCCAGCCTCTTATGAAGCTTCTTTGCTTACCCATGTGCCAGTAGCGCTTTACCGTATCGGGCGTCGCGTAGATAAGGTCCGCATGGGCTCCTACACAATCCGGGTTTTCCTCAATGAGCTTAAGCATCGAAGATACGACATCTGTCCCGAGAAGCTCATCGCTGCAGCAGGCTATGACATCGCCACCGGCCATTTCAAGTCCCTGGTTCATCGCATCGTATATGCCTTTATCCGGGCAGGATTTCCACTTCACTTCATACTTTGATGTGCGCTCATATTCCTTGATGATATCGAGCGTACCGTCCGTTGAACCGCCGTCCTTTATTATGACCTCTATCTTAGGATGGTCCTGTCTTTCGACGGAAGCAAGCGTCTTTTTGATGTTCTCCGCAGAGTTGAATGTGGTTATGATAAGGGACAGCTTCAGCATCCGTAATATTCCTTATACCAGGAAGCGAACTTCGAAAGTCCTTCTTCTATCGAAGTGTCGGGCTTAAATCCGAAGTCATTGATAAGGTCTTTGACATCCGCATATGTCATCTGAACATCGCCCGGTTGCATCGGAAGGAACTCCTTTTGGGCTTCCTTCCCGAGGACTTTTTCAAGCGTTCCTATGAAGGTCATAAGATCCTCAGGCTTGTTGTTTCCTATATTGTAGACCCTGTAGCACACTCCGCCTCCATCGGGAGCCGGAGGGTTCGGGATGATGTTCATTATCCCCGCGATGATATCGTCGACATAGGTAAAGTCCCTCTTCATGTCGCCGTTGTTAAAGACTTTTATCGGCCGGTCGGACATGATCGCATCCGCGAACAAAAAAGCCGCCATATCAGGTCTTCCCATCGGTCCGTAAACGGTAAAGAAACGGAGTCCCGTTGACTTTATCCCGTAAAGCTTTGAATAGGAATAAGCCATCAGCTCATTTGATTTCTTGGTCGCGGCATAGAGCGATACAGGATTATCGACTTTGTCTTCTACGGAAAAAGGAACTTTTTTGTTCCCGCCGTAGACCGAGCTTGATGACGCATATAAAAGGTGCTCGACCGGATAATGCCTGCAGGCCTCAAGGATATTGAAGAATCCGACGATGTTTGAATTGATGTAGGCATCGGGGTTTTCAATGCTGTATCTTACTCCGGCCTGGGCCGCAAGGTTGATCACATGGTCTATTCCGTTTTCTTCAAATATCTTAAAAAGTGCGCTTTTATCGCTTATATCCGTCTTTACGAAAGTAAACTTTTCGTACTCTTTAAGAAAAGACAAACGATGCTCCTTTAAAGAAACATCGTAATAGTCATTCATATTATCGATACCTATGACGCGTGCCCCCTTATCGAGAATGGCTTT
>JAIKZO010000098.1 GCA_024682115.1 Lachnospiraceae bacterium | reverse complement strand
ACTCTGTTGTCTTCGGGATCTATGATCGTTCCGTTTTTAATGACCATCTGACACCTCGTTTTCTTTAAGCAATTCCCCTGACCGGATCCTGTATCTCATCGTCCGGTTTGTACCTGTATCCTATCATCCGGCTTCATTTATAAGCCTGTCCAGCTCACCGAGCAGCATGTCCTCGCCTGTCACCACGATACCTTCGATACCGCACTTTGCGGCTCCTTCGACGTTCTCCGGCCTGTCATCGAGAAAAAGACTCTCGGTGGGATCAAGATCGTATTTTTCGAGCAAAGCCCTGTAAATCCCCTCATCGGGTTTACAGATATGTACCATATAAGAGATCATCATACCGTCCATATCGTCTATGAACGGCTTGCCCTTCGTATGACGGCTGAACATGTATTCCGAATAATTCGAAAGAAGGAAAAGTCTGTACCCCTTTTTCTTAAGTTCATGAACCTTTTCCCACACACGTGGCCGATCCAGGGGCATGTTCTCCACATTGGTAAGGAAGTTCGTTATCGCTTCGGAGTATTCCGGATACGCTTTCGAAAGATCGGATACCACATCAAAATACGGCCTTATCCCGAGATCGAGTTCAGTCCAGAGCGGATCATAAAATGCCTTCGGTCCAACTACCTTAGCTTCTTCAAGACTTATGCCGCCCATGGCAAGTGCCTCAACCCATCGGTATGAGAACATTACCTCGCCGACATCAAATATTATGTTCTTATACATCTTTATCTTTCCCCTTTTGGAAGATTCCGTTTAATCAGATGCCTTACGATCAGTATGATCGCACAGGCTATGAGCGCTCCTCCGGCATCGATGAGCACATCCCCTACCTTACCTGTCCTTCCTTCGACAAAAAGCTGATGAAATTCATCGGTAGCGGCATAGGCGACCGTGATCACAAAGGCTATCCAGACAGTGCCGATCGCATTATACCAGAGTGCGGCAAGAATACCGTATTCGGTCATATGTGCCGCTTTTCTTACAAAGGAGCTCAGACTGTCCGCAAATTCCGCCTTTCGAAGATCAGGCCAGGTATTGAAATCCTTGTAGATGATCGAACCGATCATGTAGCTTACACTGTCGCTCTGTCCCGTGGACTCTTCCGCTGTCTGAGCCGAGAAATAAAAGATCAGTATCATCCACAAAATTGCAAATATCAAAAAAACAATACGTTTCTTACTCATGACAGACCCGCTCAATGATATTTAAGGATGCATATGATCGCCCTTAATCCATCCTTAAAGCCAATCTTCTTTCCTTCCTTTATGGTCCTGGGCGCATAGGAGATCGGAACCTCGACGATCTTAAAACCTTTATCCGCGATCTTTGCGGTGATCTCGGGTTCGAATCCGAATCTCTTTTCCTCGATATCGATGGACTGGATGATCTCACGTTTTATACATTTATAACAGGTCTCCATGTCCGTCAGATGCTCGTGTGTAAAGATGTTGGAAAAAGCGGTAAGGAATCTGTTCGCAAGGCGGTTCGCGATATATCCCTTGGCTTTGGATTTAAGGAATCGCGATCCGAATACGACTTCCGCCTTTCCTTCCAGTATGGGTTCAAGCACCTTCACATACTCGTCCGGATCGTATTCATGGTCCGCATCCTGGATTATCACATAATCACCCGTCGCATGCTGGAATCCGGTCTTAAGAGCCGCACCTTTTCCGCCGTTTTCGGTATGATGGATCACCTTTGAGACCATGGGTTCTATCACGGTCTTCAATATCTCATCCGTCCCGTCCGTCGACTTATCGTTTACGACGATTATCTCCTTGTTCGGAACGGGAGAAGCAAGAACTCTCTTTACCAAAGATTCGATATTGTCTTTTTCGTTGTAACAGGGTATCACTATTGAAAGCGTGATATCTTCGATGTTTTTCTTCATGTCTTTCTCCGTAGCCTAAAGCTCTATCATTTTTTTAATATAAGGTATCTTCAGCATAACAAACGATGCTATCGCACACACCGCTACGGCAAGCGCCCACCTTACAAGGGCCATGGCCGTCGTATCGGGAAGGTTTAAGATCTCCGCAGCCTTAAGGAACAAAGGATGCAGGATAAATATCCCAAGGCTCAGTTTCCCGAATCCCGTGACGATCTTTTCCGGGATCACAACCTTTATCGAAAGCAGCAGCATAAAGAATACCGCACACCAGATCATCACGGTGCCTTCATCGTAGAAGTTGTCCGCAATGCGGTTATGATAGGAAAAGTTTCCCAGATGCTTTTGCGACGTATTCGCGATATATGTCAGCAGCACAAAGGCAACCGATAATATGATGACCTTTATGTCCGCCTTACCTTTTTTATCAGAAGAAGTTTCTTTATCATCAGAAGCTTCTTTATCATCCGCAGCCTCTTTATCCTTAAGGCTCCTTACGCCCATCAAACCTCCGAAGAGGAAGTAAAATCCGAATACCCATACCCTTAAGAACTGCGGAACAAATGCCTGGTTCGGATACTCAGCCCTCATCGAAGAAAGTGTGACAAGCAAAGAGCAGATAAAAAGGACCGCCGTCGATGCTATATGAATCTTAAGATTCTTTTTAAGGACCGTATGCACCAACGGGAGCAGGAGCAGGGTCAGCAGCATCGCTCCGAAATACCAGAAGTGCCACAGATATCCTTTCTGAAAAATGTTCCGTACGCTTTCCGTCAGGGGATTGACGAATTTATGCTTTATCACCTTAAGCGTTATCGCAAGGACAATGTTCCACAGGATGATGATCCTTATATACGAAAGCGCCTTTTTAAGGGAATAAGCATAGTCGACCCTGTCCTTACGGAACATCAGGTATCCGTTTATCATAAAAAACATCGGCACCGAAAACGAACAGAAATAGTAGAGCGTATAATCAATCATACCTATCCCGTGAAGTCCCACGACTCCCAGGCATGCAAGGCATCTTGCCAGATCGATATTTAAATTTCTGTTGTTCAGATCTGCCTTACGGTTTTCCATTACCAGCGATCCCATAGCATGTATATGACTGTTATCATCCCGAGGAATGCGATCAGCGCCACATTGAATACGGATATCCACTTATATTTGTATTTATTCGCGAGCCCGACCGCCATCACCGTATAGACGAGGCAGATCGTGATGTAACGGAAATCGCTGCTGCAGGTATAAGGATATATGATCACAAAAGCTATGAACGAGATTATCATCGCAACATATCCCGTGAGCACGAATATCCTGTCTTCGCCGGATGATCTCTTATCAAGGAATACCTTAAATAGGATCCATATCGCCCAAAGTGCCAGAAGAACGCTGAGCACAAAAGTGACCTGACAAAGGAACCTCATCCCGTCCGTGATATCGGTCGGATATTCCTCAGCGTAGATGGCCGTATGGAACATGATCGCCCATGTATTCGAGCATGCAGCCGAACGCAGCGGATGGAACGGGAAATCAAAATGCCACTGTGCAAGAGACGGTATCCCGAGTCTGGTCCAAAGTGAATAGTTCTCGGTATATAAAGGCGATGTCGGTCCGGGAACCGGAACTCCCGGATGTTCGCTGTATTTTACTTCGTTCCTTATGACCCACGAAAGACCTATGGGCATCACTGTGACCGCGAATATCGCATAGTTCTTTACCCACTTTATGATCTCCTGCCTGTCTTTTGTCTTTATGATACCGATAAAATGCATCAGGAATATGATCGCAACGGGGATCGCGAGCACGGCGGCATTAAGCTTCGTTATCATTCCAAGCCCGATGCACAGAGCAAGAAGGACAAGATGCTTAAGGCATTTTTCCCTTATGAAGAGAAGTGTCTCAAGGATAATGAGTGCCATAAAGAGGATCGTCAGCATATCGTTGTTGACGGATCCGCTCATTATGATCGTCGCGGGGTGAAAGGCGATAAAGCACATTCCGATGATCATGCCCCTGCCTTCGACCTTAAGTGTCTTCAGTATTCCGTAGCAGACCACCATCAGAAGGCACGAATAAAACAGAGTCAGTATCTGAAGGTTCTCAAACGCCAGCTCCTCGCTGACTCCGAGAAGGATGTTTAACTTAAGCCATATCGTTTCAAGGATATGATGGAACGGCGGATGATAATATCCGAAAAGCGTGTAGGGATTGACCTGCGGGAGTTT
>JAIKZO010000059.1 GCA_024682115.1 Lachnospiraceae bacterium | reverse complement strand
CATAGGAAGGTCCCTTGGAGACTACGAGGTAGATAGGTTCAAGGTGTAAGCATGGTAACATGTTCAGCTGATGAATACTAATAGACCGAAAGCTTATCCAAGCGAATGTCTGATCATATGTATTCGGTTTTGAGGGTACTTAGAAAAGTATCATTTAGGCCTGGTGGCTCAGCTGGTTAGAGCGCCGCCCTGTCACGGCGGAGGTCGTGGGTTCGAACCCCATCCGGGTCGTTGCACTATAAGGTGCAACATTTAAGCATAAACGGGATCTTAGCTCAGCTGGGAGAGCATCTGCCTTACAAGCAGAGGGTCATAGGTTCGAGCCCTATAGGTCCCATTTTTACGCCGATATGGCTCAATTGGCAGAGCAGCTGATTTGTAATCAGCAGGTTGAGGGTTCGAGTCCCCCTATCGGCTGTAGGCTTAAATGCCGAATGGGCGGATTCCCGAGTGGCCAAAGGGGACAGACTGTAAATCTGCTGGCAACGCCTTCGGTGGTTCGAATCCACCTCCGCCCATTCAATTATCAACGCGGGATAGAGCAGTCTGGAAGCTCGTCGGGCTCATAACCCGGAGGTCGTAGGTTCAAATCCTACTCCCGCTACTTTTTAATTAAGGAACGAAGAATCGCCCATCGCGGTATGTGCGAAGAATCTCCCATCGCGGTATGTGCGAAGAATCGCCCATCGTCCAGGCAGAGCCTGTCCGATGACCGTTTGTCGGCAAGCCGACCATCGTCTAAGCAAATGTCCGCTTACGTACGCAAGCGTCCGACGCGAACATTCACTTATCCGATATTCTTCTTCCTCGTTATTCGCCCAGATAGCTCAGTTGGTAGAGCAGAGGACTGAAAATCCTCGTGTCGCTGGTTCGATTCCGGCTCTGGGCACTTAAGCAGCTTCAAGCATTGAGTTTTCATTGTTTGAAGCAATTTTTATATTTGGAGCAATAAATGACATTACAGGAATACTTAGATCACTATCTGGTATGGCAGGATATGCTCAAATTTCTCCTTATCGCGCTTGGAGCGCTGATGGGATGCATTCTTGTCATAATCATATTTGTAAGGGCGGTGGCTGCTTTCGCTTCCGGCGGATACAAGAAGAGTCTTTTTTCAAAAAAGGCTTTAAATGCTGTGCAGAGATTTTATGACATAATTTTTTCCGGAGCTTCGATACTGTCGTTTCTGTCGATCTTTTATCTTATAGACAGATTTGTAGAGGCAGGAGAGTTCAGAGATTTCTGGGATGCGCACAAGGACTTTATTTTATTGCTGATGATCGTTCTGTCCATAGTGTTCAACAATATACTGGACAGGATCCTTGTACCGCTTCGCAAGATAACACGATCCGAGATGGCATCGGTAAGACTTGCGGGAATGCTCTATGTTATCCTTATCTTCATATATATTAAGTATGTTTACGAGAATAACAATTATGACGGTTTCATAATGTATTTCCTTGGTCTTATGGTTGGACGTTTCGTATATTTTGATGTTTCGTTCAGAGAATCCTTAAAGACCTTAAAGGACGGGATGATGCAGATCCCCATCATGATAATGGGATTGGGCTGCACGGCGTTCATGTGCTATATAGGATTCGGGAGCAAATATCTTCTTATATCAAACGGCGTTCTGGTAAGTACTTTTATCGCGCATATCTTCCTGATAGCAGGGATATTTATCATACACCACAGTCATATCGTGCTGCTGTTTACCGGCGGCAGATATAAAGGAGATGACTGATCGAAAGGACAGCAGATGCTTGAAAGTCTGAAGATCGTCGGAACACAGGTTTTTATCCTATTCATCCTGATAATGCTTGGGTTCTTTGGCGGCAAAAAAAAGCTGATGACCAAAGAGGGCGTAAGATGTATCAATGACATCATGCTCTATTTTGTGACGCCCTGCGTTATCATCAACGCTTTTCAGAGGGAATACGATTCGACCATGCTTCACAATCTGCTGCTGTCGATCCTTGCCGCTTTGATATCGCATGTCATCTGCTACATAGCAGGATTTCTTTTTATTCATGATAAGGAAGAAGCAGCCAAAAGGACCAAGAGATTTGCGATAGCATATTCAAACTGCGGTTTTATGGCGCTGCCTCTGCTTGATGCTCTGCTCGGAAGCGAGGGAGTATTCTACGGCGCCGGCTATCTTTGCGTTTTTAACATACTCGTCTGGTCGTATGGCCAGTACACGATAGGAAAGGGTAAGGAGGGCTTTGAGATCAAAAAGGCATTCCTTAATCCCGGAGTCATAGCTTCCGTAATAGGATTCATATTCTTTATAACTTCTTTTGAACTGCCGTTGCTCATCATAGAGCCGATCAAATATCTTGCGGCTTTAAATACTCCGGTTCCCATGCTGATAATAGGCTATACGATATCCTCGTTTGCACTGAAAGAACAGCTTAGGATAAAGGGGGAGATCGTTTCGATATCATTAAGGCTTATCGTATGTCCGATGGCCTTGCTCGGTATCCTGTATCTTATGGGAATAAGAGGCACGCTGCTCGTGGCTTCGATAGTATCCGCAAGTGCTCCGGTAGCTGCCATCAGCACGATGTTCTCCATAAAATATGACGGTGATGTCAGACTGGCGTCGAAAATGGTAGCGGTCTCATCACTTTTTTCCATAATAACGATGACACTTATAGTAGGTTTTACCAGATATATAGCCTGACAAAGCCAAACGGATCCTTTATCGGAAACTGACCGTACGGGAGAATAAATGCCGGAATCATCTTACGAATTTAAAAAAGCTCTTGGCAACATGACACGCGAAGTAGCCTACAAGGCATCCGTCAGACACCTTACGGATAATGAATACTCTCTTGATCAGATCATGGAGACGCTGTCCTATCCCGTCTCGAGGGAAGAAGTACAAAAGACCATGTACGAACACATGCTGGAAAGCGGCATCATCTGCGAAAAGCTTCCCGATGAGGATGCGGTTAAGGAAAAGATAAGCTATGTTTTGGAAGAAGGCGCCTACGGCAAAAAAAGCTACCGCAGGGTAACGGAACCCGGCACGGCGGAAAAGCATGAATACGTTCCCTGCGATTTCGGAACGTTGAATGAAGCGGGCTGGGATAAGCTTAAAGATAAGCTTGATAAGAAAGATATCGAATACATATCAGGGATACCCTGGCCGAAAAAGACGGTCTATCACAGGATGACCGAGCGTTTTAAAGGGATTTATACGCGCTTAATGGCCTGAAAGTATGATATAATAATAGTTAGCCCCTTTTTCGGGAGAAGATTAACAGAGCATCGGAAGATCAGACACATATATAAAAATGTCACCTCAAAGATTAGAAAAAATATATAAAAGGCAAAGACAATTACATAAACAGTTAGTGGATCATGCAGCGGATATCCTCTCTTCTGACAAGTTCCAGTCGACGCGGGTACATGTACAGCACGGCTCGATCCCTGTTCACAGGCACTGCATAGATGTGGCCAAACATGCCCTTATGCTCGCAAGCGCCCTCAGAGTACGTGTCAGTGAAAAAGAACTGATACGCGGTGCGCTTTTACATGATTACTTTCTTTATGACTGGCATGATAAGGATGTAAGACCGGAGGGTCTTCACGGATACAGACACCCTGCTGCGGCACTTAAGAACGCCAGCTCGGATTATGAGCTTACGGACAGGGAAAAGGATATAATAAGAAGTCACATGTGGCCGCTGACCCTGACGAAGATCCCTCACTGCAGGGAGGCATGGATTGTTTCGGCCGCCGATAAATACTGTTCGCTGCTTGAAACACTTAAGTTAAGACACGGTGCGGCAGCACAGTATATAGAGAATAAAAAGAGGCAGCACAGATCCGCAGGTGCGGACAGCTAAAAGGAAAATGGGAAAACTGATATATCTGATGGGCAAGAGCTCATCCGGAAAAGACACGGTCTACAGGGAACTGCTCCGTGACGATGGGCTTAAACTCAAGAAGGTCGTACTGTATACGACAAGACCGATCCGCGAAGGAGAAGTTGACGGGGTACAGTATCATTTCGTTAACGAAGAAGTTTTCAATGACTTTGTCAGGGAAAACAAGGTAATAGAGGACAGAGTATATAACACATATCACGGACTTTGGAGATATTTTACCGTAGACGACGGTTCGATAGATATCGATAAGAATGATTATCTTATCATCGGTACTCTGGAATCATATGCAAAGACATCGGAATACTACGGAAAAGAAAACGTTCTGCCGATATATATAGAGGTTGATGACGGGATCAGGCTCCAGAGAGCGCTTGATCGCGAGAAGAATCAGGAGAACCCGAAGTATCAGGAAATGTGCAGGAGATTTCTTGCGGATGCCGAGGATTTTTCCGATGAAAAGATGAACGAGGCGGGTATCACGATAAGATTCAATAACGAAGATCTTAGGGGATGCCTTGACAGGATAAAAAAGTATCTGTCGGAGAACATGTAGTGGATATCAAGGTCAATGCCAGTACTCCAATTACACAGCCGGAAGTAGCCAAGCCCGTACAGGAAACGGATGCGAGCTTTAAGTTCACGCTGATGAGCCAGATCGGAGACGAAGGGCTGCAGGAGAGGCTTACCGCCATGATGGAGGAGATAACCAGACAGGGCGATAAGCTGGCTAAACATCGCGATATCAAAGACATGAAGAAATACCGGACGCTCATAAAGGATTTTATGAATGAGGTCATAACAAGATCTCATGAGTTTTCAAGAGAGAATTTCCTTGATAAGAAAGGCCGCCACAGGGTTTACGGTATAGTAAGACTGGTTGACCAGAACCTCGATGCGCTGGCACAGGAGCTTATGAAGGATGAAAAGGACCACATGGCGATATTAAATAAGATCGGAGAGATAAGAGGTCTTTTGCTTGATATTCTGACTTGATGTCAGCATAGGACGGGAGGTATAAATGCCGTATTTCAGGGATATAGTCGGACAGGAACAACTTAAAGAACATCTTAAAAATGCCATATTACAGGATAAAGTCTCCCACGCTTATATCATCAGCGGAGAGAGAAACTGCGGTAAGGAATTCCTGGCAAAGGCATTTGCCCAGAGCCTGCAGTGTGAAAAAAGGATCGAGAACGAGCCTTGCGGAGAATGTCATTCCTGTAAGCAGATGGAAAGTCTGAACCATCCGGATGTGATCTTTGTTTCGCACGAAAAACCGAATGTGATAGGTGTCGATGACATCAGGACCCAGATAAACAATGATATAGCCATAAAGCCTTATCAGGGCCCCAGAAAGATCTATATCATCAACGATGGAGAACTGATGACGCCTCAGGCACAGAACGCACTGTTAAAGACTCTGGAAGAACCGCCCGAGTATGCACTCATCCTTATCCTTACCAATAACCTGGAGGGATTCCTTCCTACGATCCTCAGCAGATGCATACAGCTTTCGTTCCAGCCGGTAAGGGATGATCTCATCAAGGACTTTCTGATGCAGAACATGCAGATCCCGGATTATAAGGCGGGTATCTGTGTGGCGTTTGCCAGAGGAAATGTCGGAAAAGCAAGACTTCTTGCCAAGTCAGAGGAATTCGACAAGGTCAAGGAAGAAGCGCTTTCACTTCTTAAGAACATAGATGACATGGAGATCAACGAGATCGTAAATGCCATTAAAAAGATCAACGAGTATAAGTTTGACGTAAACGATTATCTCGACATCTTCTCTATCTGGTACAGGGACATGCTTATGTTCAAGGCTACTCATGATGCGAACGGACTGGTGTTCAGGGAAGAGCTTCAGTACATCAGAAAGGCAGCAGACAAAAGTGCCTACGAAGGGATAGAGACGGTCATTGATGCTCTTGAAAAATGTAAGCAGAGATTAAGGGCCAATGTTAACTTTGATCTTTCGATGGAGCTGCTGCTTCTTACGATAAAGGAAAATTAAGTCATTTTGCGGTTTATAGATTATATTTTGTGAGGTTGATAGATAATGACAAAAGTAATAGGTGTTAGATTCAGAACTGCGGGAAAGATATACTTTTTCGATCCCGGTGATCATGTTGTAAAAAGAAACGATCATGTTATAGTCGAGACGGCAAGGGGCCTCGAGTACGGAACCGTTGTAGGCGACCCCAAGGATGTAGAGGATGATGAGATAGTAACTCCCCTTAAGCCAATAGTAAGGATCGCCACACCGAAGGACGACGAGCAGGCGCTCAAGAATAAAGATAAGGAAAAAGAGGCTTTTAAGATCTGCCTCGAGAAGATCCGCAAGCATGAACTCGAGATGAAGCTCATCGATGCGGAATATACTTTTGATAATAACAAGGTATTATTTTACTTTACAGCCGACGGAAGGATAGATTTCAGGGAACTTGTCAAAGATCTTGCATCGGTGTTCAGGACCCGTATAGAGCTTCGTCAGATCGGTGTGCGCGATGAGACCAAGATCCGCGGAGGGATCGGAATCTGCGGACGTCCGCTTTGCTGTCATGCGCATCTTTCCGATTTCATTCCGGTTTCCATTAAGATGGCAAAGGAACAGAACCTCTCATTGAACCCTACCAAGATCTCGGGTGTCTGCGGAAGGCTCATGTGTTGTCTTAAGCATGAAGAGGATACTTACGAAGAGCTCAACCGTAATCTTCCTTATCCCGGAGACTTTGTAACGGCCGATGACGGAAGCAAGGGAGAAGCACAGTCGGTCAACGTATTAAGACAGCTCGTAAAGGTCATTGTCGAGGAGAACGGAGAAAAAGAGATCCGTGAATACAGGGCCGACCAGCTTAAGTTCAAGCATCGCAAGCGTAACAACAAGAACGATGTTTCCGCCGAGGAACTCAAAGAGCTTGAAAAGATGGAAAAGAGCGATTCAAAGTCCAAACTCGATGAAGACTGATATCATATTAAATGAAAACGAAAGAATAGATGACTTACAGATCAGGGGTTTGCGGATAATCCAAAACCCTGATCTGTTTTGTTTCGGAATCGATGCCGTTCTGCTTTCTTATTATGCGAGAGCCAAAGAAGGCGATAGGGTCATAGACCTCTGTACCGGGAACGGTGCGATTCCGATACTCATGAGTGCAAAGACGGATGCGGAAAGCTTTACAGGACTTGAGATACAGGAAGGAAGCGCGGATCTTGCAAGAAGGAGCGTCATTCTTAACGGTCTTGAAGACAGGATAAACATAGTCTGCGGAGATCTTAAAAATGCAGTGGAGCTGTTCGGGGGATCATCCTTTGAAGTACTCACGGTCAATCCGCCATATATGACCGAGCACCACGGACTGGTAAACCCCGATGCACCCAAGGCTATAGCAAGACATGAACTGCTCTGCTCCCTTGAGGATGTTATTTCGGTATCGGCAGGTCTTTTAAAGCCTCAGGGACTTTTTTTCATGGTGCACAGACCGCACAGACTTGTGGATATCTTCTCCCTGATGAGGAAATACGGTATAGAACCCAAGAGGATGAGAATGGTTCATCCCTATGCGGACAAGGAACCCAACATGGTCCTCATCGAAGGATCGAGAGGGGGAAGATCGAACCTTATTACGGATCCACCGCTCTTTGTATATAAAGATAAAAACGTTTACACCGACGAGATATACGAGATATACAGCAACGCATAGTATCATTCTGAAAGGAACTTACAGAGTTTCATATATATTATGAGGATATAAATGGACGGGATATTAT
This sequence comes from Lachnospiraceae bacterium, assembly GCA_024682115.1. Taxonomy (GTDB): domain Bacteria; phylum Bacillota; class Clostridia; order Lachnospirales; family Lachnospiraceae; genus JAILLW01. The sequence goes on along the minus strand of JAIKZO010000059.1, from coordinate 10,371 downwards.
ATCTGGTGGCGACACCGATAGGTAATCTCGGCGACATGACGACACGCGCGATACAAACCCTTCAAGAAGCGGATATCATAGCAGCCGAAGATACCAGGAACAGCATAAAGCTTTTAAACCATTTCGGGATAAAGACACCGATGTCTTCTTATCATGAGCACAACAAATATGATAAAGCGGACTATCTTATCTCGGAATTAAAGAACGGAAAAAATATCGCACTCATAACCGATGCGGGAACACCCGGGATATCCGATCCCGGAGAAGTGCTTGTTCAGAAGTGCATCGAAAGCGGGATAAGGGTAACTTCTCTTCCCGGATGCTGTGCCCTCATAAGTGCGCTCATCGTATCGGGACTCCCTTCAAGAAGATTCTGCTTTGAGGCATTTCTGCCCGCAGATAAAAAAGAAAGAAAAGCCATTCTTGAAGAACTTAAGACAGAGACGAGAACGATCATATTGTATGAAGCTCCTCATCATCTCAGGGAAACATTAAAGGATCTTCTGGATTTTCTGGGTGACAGACAGATCACGATCTGCCGTGAGCTGACCAAGAAATTTGAGGATATCAGACCGACTACTTTGAAAGAATCGGTACTATTTTATGATGAAAATGAACCCAGAGGTGAATATGTACTGGTAATCAGGGGTGAAAAAAGATCAAAATTGGTACTCAAGGACCAGGAAGAATGGACCGATATATCTATCGAGACACATTTACAAATGTATATCGATGACGGTATGGATAAAAAGGAAGCAATGAAGAAAGTGGCCCAAGACCGCGGGATTTCTAGGCGCGACGTATATAAGGCACTCCTTTGATATATCGGTTTTGAGATCGGACACACCAATTTGAAAAAAGCCAAAAACACCGTAAAATTGGTACTTGTGCTTTGTTAGCGAGAATGTATAATAGTATATGAAAGATACTGTTTTGATGTGACTAATCTCGGGAAGGTGGGATTAATTATGAAACTCAAGTTAAGCAACAGAAAATTCACAATCATTTCATCTGCCGTATTGGCTGTGGTATTGCTCGTAGGTGCGTTCGCACTCTTCGGTGCATCAAGCAAGGGTGAACTCCTTGACCAGGCCGGACGTAGAGAAGGCAGAGGGGAAAGCGGACTGGTATTCATCGATCCTTCGCTTACGGCTCTTGCCGGTGAGCTTTCAGGAACGGCTGAATCTCAGGCAGTTGCCAAGGCTGCATTCGACGGAGTTAACGCTCAGAGAGCAGCTGCCGGACTTAAGTCTTTAGCATGGAGCTCAGGACTTGAGCAGGCATCTGACGTAAGAGCAGTTGAAGCCGCACAGGTTTGGTCGCATAGCAGACCGGATGGTTCTGACTACTGGACCGTTAACAGCAAGATCGTTTACGGCGAGAATCTCGCAAAAGGATATAACACTGCAAACGATGCGGTTACAGCATGGATGAACTCAGTATCTCACAGAGATAACATCCTTTTCCCTGATTACAGGACAGCAGCTATAGCGATCCATATTCAGGATGGCCAGTGGTACTGGGCTAACGAATTCGGTTACTAAGATCGAAATTTTCAAAGAGCTGCTCCGAAAGGAGCGGCTCTTTTTTTGCGCTTATTATGAGCGCTCTTTTCGCTATTGACTATTTGTGATATGATGATATCGTCAATAAACAAGATAAACGGTCGGGAGACAACAATGGACAAAGCGAAGTTAAGACTTTTTTTCAAGTCACTTATAGGAGTAGCCGCTCTCGGAGCGATCATATGTACTTACGGTGCAATACATACCGCTTTGCAGTATTCGGACAGTAAGAAAACTTATGAAGACCTTAATAAGATGGTCAAGGTTGAGACAGATGCCGGTGCACCTGAAACAGTTACGAAAGAGATAGTGGTCGAAACCGAGACAAGGGAAGAAGAGACGGTTCAGGAAGAGACAGTAAATATACCCGTCAGCATCGATGCGGATTTTGCTTCTCTAAAGGCGATAAATAACGACGTTATCGGATGGCTGGTATATGAACCCGTTGAACTCAGTTACCCTGTGGTTAAGGATAAGGGAGATGATTTCTACGAGCATCATTCCTTTGACCTTGAAAAGAACCTTGCGGGAGCGATCTTCCTTGATTATATCTGCAAGCCTGATCTTTCGGGATACAACTCCATAATATACGGACACAATATGCGTAACGGCACGATGTTCGGTTCATTAAAGAAGGTCATCCAGGATCCGGGCCTTATCGATCAGGATCCTTACTTCTACATCTTTACCGAGGATCATGCTTTTATGTACAAGATAATTTGCACGTACTATACGACGCAGGATTCAAAGACATACGAAGTAAACTTCGACTATACGCCCGATGATATGAAGGCATATCTTGATTATATGTACAGTGTTGGGGAATATAAGGATGAAGAATTCTTTAAGGATCCCGGTGTTACCGAAGATTTCAGAATGGTAACGCTTTCAACCTGTCACGGTCTTCACAGTAAGGAAAGGACCGTTATACACGGAGTGTTAGTTGCCGAGCAGCAAAGATAGTGAAGTATCCATCTCGGGTTCGCTCACGGTGATGACCTGCCAGCAGAGGATCTCATAGTTATCGCCGTTTGCCGGGTTAAGATCCGCTACCACGTGGAGCTGCTGATTTGAATTGATATTTATATATTTATCGAAGGAGTTTTCCGAAGAAGAGGAAGACTCCTTTTTTGCTTCATAGATCGCTCTGTATGCGGCAGAAGAAGCGGAATAGTATGCGCTTCCGCGTACGCTGAGCTTATTTGTCAACTGCTTGTCGGCATTCGATGATGCGACCGAAAGACCCGCAAAGCAAACAAGACATAATATGACTATTATGACTAGGATGGATGAAAGTCCGATATTAAGTCCTATTGATGTTCGCTTATTCATTCGGGAATACCTCACTTACCGAATCATTTCTCACATAATACTCAGGTTCTATCGAATAGATGACCTTACCGTCCGGATAGCTTTCAAAGGTGATATTATAAGACACCAGTCCCGGGTTATCGGGGTCTTTCTTTTTTTCGCAGACGAGGATGTAGTTGGCGGAGATCCTGTTCTGAATGGCAGGTATGTATTTACGGTTAAAGTTCCTGTCGTAGGTATAAAGGAACGAATCCTGCTCTATGTTTCCGCCTACTCCGTCGATGTATTCGGCAACGGAATCACACTCAACGACAGCATGATTAAGCTCCACACTTGATTTACTTAAGGTGTGGCTTTTTACGAACAGCTCCACGCATACGGCCGATGCCAGCGAGAAGAACATGATCGACATTATGAGTTCCATAAGGAACAATCCGGATTTTGAAGAGTTAGTGCTCATTATTACCTCCGGCCCTTATCGCAACATAGAAACTGTAGATCTCCTGACCGTCTATATCGATATCGCATTTAAGAAGACTGTCGGAGACAGCGGTAAGATTGAAATTTCGGACATCAAGTATCTTTGAACCCGCTGCGGGAGAAAGGGCGATATCCTTTCTTACCGTAAGTTCCCTGATATATCCGTCGAATTCGTAAATATATGTATTGTATTCAAGATCGTTCACAAAGGTAGTGATAATTATCGATTCGCAGCCGTCAAAATCACCGATACATACATTTCCTTCGACGTCCGACTGATGGACTTTTTCATTGATGTATGCAACGGCGGTACGCGAATCGAAGTTTGCGTTCATGTTCGACATTGTCTTAGAGTAGATCCCGGCACCGATGGATATGAGAAATACAGCCGAGAGCACGAACAGTGCAAACAGCGAGATAACGAACAGTATATCGATTATATGACGGTTCTGTTTTTCGTTCATATATTACCTATTCATTAACCAGTATCGTTACATCGGGACGTATGTTTGAACCTATCGGCACATAGTCCACGAAAAAGATCGAGTGATCGTAATTTAGTCCGTAGTGGACCTCCATGTATTCAAGCGAAGGAGGATAAAAGCCCTCTACGGCATAGCAATGAAGAATGTCTCTTTCCAGGGCATTCTGCAAAGACTCCTTTTGCCTGTCGACGGTGGACTTATCGACCGACGTTATCATCATGTAAAAAGCGATGAGTATCACCGGGAAAAGGAGATAAAGCAATTTGGATTTGGACTTGCGGTCTGTCGAACGCGTGGTGTTGGTGGTAAATCTGTGCATGTTATGTTCCTTAACCGATGCTTGACATTATTCCCATGAGAGGCAACAGGACCGAAAGCAGTATAACTCCGACTATCAGTGAAAGGATGATAACGAGCGTGGGCTCGATTATCGAAACTATCCGGCGGAGCTGCTTGTCTGTTGCGTTTTCGTAATTTATTGCTATCTGCTGCATGACCGTATCAACGGAACCCGAACGGAATGCAACGGCAACCATCCTTGAGTAAAGGTTTGAGAAAACTCCGGCCTTTTCCAAAGCCTCGGGCATTGATGCGTGCTCTTTTATCTCATCCCTGACCTGATTGATCTTTGCTGCCATCGTATCGTTTTCGATAAGCTGCTCTATCATATCAAGGGCATGGAACATATCCATACCGCTTGAAAAAGCAAGATACATTCCGGAAGCAAACCTTCCGGCAGCGATGTTTGCATAGAAGTCTCTGGTCCCGGGCATATGTGCAAGGAAGCTCTGGACCTTTCTTTTTATCGAAGGAACACGGTACATGATAAGGAAAACTATGATGATGGTTGCAAGGACTATGGTTATCACGACTGCCCAGTCACTAAGGTAGGAACCGACGTTCATGAGCTTTAAGGCAAGAGGCGACATCTCGGTTCCGAGCTGGACGAAAACCTGCTTGAATATGGGAAGGACCTTAACGATAAGTACGATAATGATAAGGAACATCATTCCTATCATGATAAGCGGATAGGTAACGGCGCTCTTTATGCTGTCCTGGATCTCATCTTCCCTGTCGTAATAATCGGCCAGTGAAAGAAGGACCGTATCAAGATTACCGGATTCCTCACCGAGAGCTACGAGCCTTATGACATATTCCGGGAAAACCTTTGTCTCTTGCAAAGATTCATGGAACATATAACCCTGTCGGCAGGTGTCTTCGATCTGCTTTAAGAGCTCTTTACCCTCATCGTTTATCGTATCATTGATGAGAATGCTCATTCCTTCTGCGGGAGTGATACCTGCTTTGATGATAAGCGCTGTCTGATGACAGAATGATGCGATCTCCGCCTTGGAAAGTTTTCTTGTCCTTTTCATAGATTCCTCCGGTTATTATGAATTACGTATGAATTAATGAATGCGTGGTATTTTTATCAATATATAAATTTGGTCATATAGGTCTTGCCGTCACCGATGAAGGTCTTAAGCTTTTCCTCACCCATGTTGGCGGCTACGGTAGGATCCATCAGCGACCAGTTCACACCGTCAAACTGGATGATACCGTTTATCCATCCGATGTTTGTAACATAACAGCTTATCCAGGCGTGGTAAGCGCTTCCCGCATACCCGATCTCCATTCTCACGGGGATCTGCTGGGAGCGTAGCATGCTGGACATCACCGCTGCATAATCAAGGCAGATACCGGTCTTGATTTCAAGGATATGATCCACATCGGGTATATATCCGCTCTCAACAGTCTCGGCCTTGTGCTGGTCATAGGTAATGTTCTCGACCAGGTAATTGTATACATAGTTGATCGCCTCAAGGTCATCATGTGCGGGGGCAACGAGCTCCACGGCCTTGGCGACTACTTCGCTGTCTTTATTGAATTTTACGTATTGATTAGGATAAAGAAACGCTCCGAACGTATTGGTGACTTCGAAATTAAAGTTTTCGGAAAAAATGGTGGCATACTGGTTGCCGTCAACGTTTTCGAAAACGCCGATGGTATACTCGCCGTTTCCTGCGGAAATAGGGAAAGTTTCGGGATTGTTGTCGTGGATATCGTAGGTATAGGTCATGTAGTCGGGACCCGTGACCTGGAGTTTGACTTCAGAGCTTTCTCCGAGATAGGTAAAGATGAAATAACCTTCGGAGGAATTTGACATATCGATCTTTACGAGTTCATTTTCGGCAACGACGGTACCGGGGGCCTCCGGAACAAGGCATTTGGGCGTATTATCTCTGATGGTAGTACTTGGGGAAACATAGGGTTCGTGCTTTTTCTCACATCCGGTAAGGCAAAGACAGAGTAAGACCATGATTGTAGACAAGACGATCCCGGTATGTTTTTTTTCCGAAAAAAGACCGAAGGTACTCATAAAATAACCGAATATTATTGATTTATATCATATTTGTGGAATATAATGTAATAGCACACTTTATAATTATATCACTTAATGTATTTATTTTGGGAAGAAAGATATGTTAATAGAAAAGCCCAAGGTTTTGCTCATATGCGATTCCGCAACCTCCTTCATAGTGAAGGCGGTCAAGGAAGGTATCAGTTCGGCGGGATTTGACTGCGAGACAGCCAAGTTTTCGATGCCGGTATTAAGTGTGGTTGAGAAACCCGAATATATCTTTTTATATATAGATGAAACCTTGGACGTGAATCAGGAAGAGATCGTTTACATCAGGGATTTCTGTGTCGAGGATGAAAAAAAGCTTTTTCTCGTCGGATACAGACAGGATATAGAAGATGTTAAAAAGGTTTTTCCCGATGAGATAATAGGCGGTGAGTTCGAGCGTCCGATAGATGCGAGCACGATAGGCGATGAGCTCAACAAGGTTATAGAAAAATCCCAATCCGCCGAGAGTAAAAAACACATACTGGTGGTTGATGATTCGGGAACGATGTTAAGGACCATACGTGACTGGCTCTCGAGAAAGTACAAGGTATCTATAGTAAATTCCGCAGCCAACGCACTCTCGTTCCTTGCCACGAATCATCCGGATCTGATTTTGCTCGATTACGAAATGCCGGTCTGCTCGGGTCCCCAGATGCTCAAGATGATCCGATCCGAGGTCAGGACCAAGAAAATGCCCGTCATCTTCCTTACGGCGAAGAGCGACAGGGAATCCGTAGAGAGTGTATTGGACCTTCATCCTGACGGATATCTGTTGAAGTCCATGTCATCAGACAAACTAATCGCGGCGATAGATGCGTTCTTTGAAACGCAGAAAGCCAAAAAGATCTAAAGATCCGTACCATTCATTCATAACTGATGAATGGTACTTTTTTACCAATAACCGTTTAATAAAACCGGCCCCGAAGACGATATATCTTATGGAAACAGGATTGGCTTATTGTGAAGGAGAAGGAGAGTTAAATGAAGAACAAACTCATCAATAAGAACATCATTTCGGCAATTTCGATCGCATTATCAGCAACGATGGCAATGGGTCCCGTTGTATCACTCGCTTAAGCGACAGAAGATACAAACACCCCGTTGGACGAACCCACTGTCACCGATTCTCAGGATGCCCCCGAAGAGGCATCTGAAGTCAATGAACTTGAAAATGCGGCATCGGATCTTGAAGATTCGATATCGGATGCACAGGATTTCGCCGATGCTGCCGATAATACCGTTGATAACGCAAATGAAGAAGCCGAAGAGCTTTTGACAACGGTTGAGAACACGAAAGATCAGGATGTTGCCAAGGAAGCTGTTGCCAAGTTAAGGGCGGCAGAACAGAAATACAATGATTCGATCGGCAAAGCCGGTGCCGATATCGAACAGGCTAAGATCGAACTTGAAAAGGCAGAGGAAAATGTAGCTACTCTTGAGACTGCACTTAATGAAGCGAAAGAAGAACTTGCAGAGGAAAACAAGGCCGCAAACATAATAAAGTCCGCAGAGAATTCTCTGAAGGCCGATTGGACGACGCAGGGCAAATTCCTTGAGACCTTCCTTATCAACGACTATATCCCTCAGTTGATCGATCCCGATGCGGAAGGCATAACGATCACCAGGAACAAGGGATTCAACGGACAGGAAAGCACTCGTTACATCGCTACCTACACGGATAACAAGCATGAATCGCATACCAAATATTTTAATTACAACAGGATAAACAGGACCTACAGCGATGAAGATATGTGGGCTAACCTCGGTAATTCCAAAGACATAGTCATTTATGAAAAGACCGAAGAGGAAGTGGAGGCTGATAAATATCTTGATAATTATTGCAAGAAAAACCACATCAATCTCGGTGATAAAAATGCATCGTCAAAAGTAGAAGGCAGTTTCAAAAACAGAGTCAATTCCGGAGAGTTTGATGTATTTGCTTATGATGATAACGGACATACCGCTTTCAAGGTCAGAGATGAGATCAATTAGGGTATAGCCGATCATACGGTAAGCGAAATAGACGGTGTTTACTACATCAACGGAAATCCCGCACATAAGGTGGATTATACGACAGCCAAGACCGCTTCGATAAAGATCGATGTATCAAGCGATGAAGAACTCAATAACTTCCTTCACGATGCACAGGAATATGTCAATAAGTACGAATCATATTCCACAGCTGCAAAGGAAGCGGAAGAAGCTATTACAAAGGCAAAAACCGAAGCCGAATCGTGATGGAGCTTCTTGAGGATGTGGAATACCCCGATATGCCAGCTTACGATTACTCAGCAGATGCTGATTCAGCAAACGATTCAACAGACGATACATCAGATGATACAACGAACGATACCGCAGAAGCACCCGCAGCACCTGCAGCACCGATCGCTCCGACAGGCGGTACGTCAACTGCAGCTTTAGACGGAACCGCATCTGCTCCGGCAGCAGCGGTCGCAGATGATGGCAATGTTCTCGGCCTTAACAGAGGCGAAGGAACAATAACTGCGGACACAGCAAATAATTCGGTTCCCAACAAGATCGAGGCCAGTGTTGACCTTCAGGAATCTAACGGGCAGATAGATCAGAATCTCGTTACCATCGATGGCGGCAAGACCGCTCTGTCAGGAAACATCGTTACGGACGCAGCCGATGCACAGGGAATGTCATGGTGGTGGATCGTAGTAATAGCGCTCCTCGGAAAAGCCGGACGCGATATGTATCGCAAGCATATGGAAAAGAAAGGGATCTTCGTTGAGGTAAAGAAAGAGGATTAAATTTCTTTAAAAATTCTAAAACTATATTTCAGGGAAACGGTTAATCCGTCTCCTTTTTGATGTCAAAAATAGGTTTTTGGTACCAAAAAATTAATTTTCGCATCCATATCATCGAGCGGACCGGGTCAAAAATGACCCAAATTAAAATTATATTAGCAAAAATAACCCGAAAAGCACCCATTTTCTAAAACTATCTTGAGAAATCAAGATAATACCAAAATAAGCAATTAAATTATAGACACATAGTCCTTTTGTACTATATTGTATACTAAGATAATTTGGAAGGTACCCGACACCGGAGGAGGCCGGTCCGGGATAACCCTAGAAATAGAGAAAAGTACACCAAACAGACCAAACAGAACAGAAAAATGAAGGGAGAATTACTAAATGAAGAACAAAGTTTTAGTAGCAATGGGAATCGGAATATTTGCAGCACTTACATTTAATGCTACTTCCGTTACAACTCTGGCTGAAGATGGAAATCCTCAACCTCAGGAACCCGAAAAAAAAGAAGAAATAGACAATACTTTGGCAGATTCTGCTCAGCAGGCAGCAGGTGCAGCCGAAAATGCACTTGAAGGTGCGGTTAAAACCATTACCGGAGAACCTGCCGCAGCGGGTGATACTCCTGAAATGCAGGAAGAGGAGAAGGGAACCAACGAAGCTGCACAGGATCTCGAGCAGGCAGCTGACCAGGTTTTGGGACTTGATCCTAACGTCGGAAAGGGAGAAGACGAACCTACTAAAGAAGAAAAAATTACGGAAGCAACAACTCCTGCAGCCGAGGCTCTTAACAATGAACTTACAGATGGTGACTGGATAGACGATTACTCTAAGAATTATAAGGGAGATAACGAGCCGGATGAATCTAAGACTCCTGTTGGAGGTGATCCTGATTTTAAGACTCCTCTTGACGATATCAATGGTAAGGGCGGACTCCTTGACCAGATGGAGAACCAGGACAATCTGGCCGGAGGAAAAGCCGGTGAGATCGCAAATAAAGCCGGTGAGATCAACGGAAAAGTTGATGCTGCCGACAGTCTTGTAAATGAAGCAGAAAATCTTCTTCCCGATGATCTGGTTTCAAATGGAAGCAACTTTGTAGAAAGCGCATCAAGTGCTCTTGCAAATGCCGATACACCGGAACAGGCTGATGAAATACTTGAGTCTGCAAATCAGGTGGTTAATGGTATAAACCAGCAGATAGAAGGTGCAAATAACAGGATAGCTGCGATCGACTCTGAATTATCTGCGCTTAAAACAGAACATCAGAATCTGGTTGGTCAATATAATGACAAGAAAAAGGAACTTGAAGCTTTTGAAAATAAATTCCAGGATTTAAAGGA
>JAIKZO010000058.1 GCA_024682115.1 Lachnospiraceae bacterium | reverse complement strand
CATTCTTTTTGCTTTCCGCCCATCCCCCAATTCTCTAGCGGAGGTTCTATGATCGTTATAAAAACATCCTGTGGATCTATCGATAAAGATTTATTTAGATTTTCGGTAATCATCTCGATCATTTTTCGTTTTTGTTCTTTGGACCGGCCCGGAAATATAGTCAGTTCAATGATCGTAAAATCATCTGATTTAAATGAAGGCTTTTGAAAGTTTTCTTCATCATATTCATTGATCCTTTGGAAATCATCCCAATCCTCGATGCTGATCGATCCGACAAGGCCTTTGTGGATGCATTCCATTAATGTTTTCTTATACTCGGGCTTCTTACCTTTTAAAATATTTACTTCGATCAATGGCATATTCTTCTCTTATTTTTATTACTTACCGGTAATGACAATGATAGGTTCGGCTTTGCAGTCGAGCATTCCTCTGAATACTTCTATCTTCTCTTCCGTCAGTTCGTTTTTATATATACCGTCGGGAAGCGGAACTCTAATGTTTGAGACCAGTCCCTTTAAAGAGAATATGCCTACCGCTTTTTTATCATCGCTTGAATGGACGGATACGATCACATCATCTTTGTTTGATGAGACCTCATAGATACTTTCTGAAAAAATACTGTTTTTCTTGATCCCGGCAAGTTTTCTGATAAGACCGGTAAGATCAGTTCCGTTTTCAGGTACCATTTTTACGGTATCTTTATCAAATAATGTAGGCAGATGACTTGCTCCGAACTCCTGCCCTGCATAAACAAATGCGGCTCCCTTCTGAAAAAACGAAAAAGCAGTGATGTTCTTTAACGCTGCGGGATCGGGGAAAAGAAAAGCCGCTCTTGACTGATCATGGTTTTCAATGAACCTGATCTTTACATAATCAGCGGGATATATATGTTCCTGTCTGTTTACGGAATCGCAATATTCGGAAAGATCGTTCCTGCCTTCTATATAACCCGTTAACTTACCGTAGATATCGTAATCATAGCAGATATCAAAAGCGCGATATAATTCGGAATCGCTTAATGCGGTAAGGTGTCTGCTGCGTAAATGAGTGATGAATTCGGGCTCGACTGACTCGGCAAGCCATATGAATCCCGGTTTTTTAGAGTTTATAACCTTTCTTGCTCTTTCCCAGAAATCAATGGGAACAAGCGGAGCTACATCGCATCTGAAACCGTCAACTATATCTGCCCAGAATTCAAGAGTTTCTATCTGATAATCCCATAATGCACTGTTTGAATAATCAAGATCTATGATATCGGTCCAGTCTCCCACCCTGTTACCGAAAGAACCGTCTTCTTTGTGATAGAACCATTCGGGATGTTCCTTTGATAATACGGAATCGGGAGAAGTATGATTATATACGATATCGATCATACATTTCATGCCGTTTTCATGGATCGCATCAACCAGATGGGTGAAGTCATCCATCCTACCGTATTCGGGATTGATCGCACGGTAATCGCTTATCGCATAAGGCGATCCGAGACTGCCCTTTCTGTTCTTTACTCCGATTGGATAGATCGGAAGAAAATAAACTATATCCGTTCCGAGATCTTTTATCCTTTTAAGATCTTTTTCCACGGCGGAAAAAGTCCCTTCGGGACTGTAATTTCGAACAAAGATCTGATATATCATCTGATTTTTAAGTTTATGGTCGGTTTTCTTTGTCATAATTATTTCCTTCATATCTTATTTAAGTATATTTCATTTAGGGATTATTGTTATCCGGTCTCCTGGGAATAAACATCCTGACAAACAAAGGCTGAAAGATAAATATAAGGATAAAACCTGCGATAAAACATATAAGAAGTGAACTTAAAAACATGGGAAGATAGCTTATCTGGACATTTCTGCCGCTTTGACGCATTGCAGTATTATAAGCAAACAGAGTCATGGCAAGTGTGATAAAAGGCGTATAAACAACGTCTGACACAAAACTTTCAAATAATCTTGTGCCGAGCCTGCCTTTTTCAAGTCCGAGTTTATGGCAAAGTGAATCGTTAAGTTTTCCCATGGGGATCAGCAGCCCTATGATAAGACTTATGACAAAGCTTATGACAAAACTTACGGCAATACCGATCACGATAGAGATAACAGGAGTGCCTTCGGGCCTTTTTGCTGTAAGATTTCCGATGATCGAAAGGCATAAGCTCATTACCAAAGCCATCATCAGCGAGATCTTCATTCCGGCGGCTTTCATCTGTTTTTTCATTTCAAGGGGATCATGTTCATTCATCAGTATTCTCCTATGTGTTTCCGGCTCTATCAGGAATTCAGTTTATACTCCTGTTTATGCCTGTACATATCCGCGTCGGCTTCCTGGAATATATCATCAACACTTTTTCCGTCGGAATAAACTGCCATCCCGCAGGATGCGTTAAATCTTTTCCATGGCTTAAGGTTGTTATCTTTGGAACATTCGTTAAATCTTTCGGTCATAGCCGCAATCAACTGATCGCGGTTTGCGTAATCGCGGTCTCTCAATACGACTATAAATTCGTCACCGCCTATCCGGTAGACAGATGAGTGAACAAAAGTATCACATATGATCTCACAGGTTCCGACGATATATTCATCTCCGTGTTCGTGACCGAATCCGTCGTTGACTTTTTTTAGGTCGTTAACATCGATCATGATCAAAGCAAATTTGGCGATCTTCTGTTCTATCTCATTTGTCAGAAGTATTTTTTCTTCAAGATAAGCCGCCTTATTATAAACCCTGGTGAGAGGATCCTTATAAACAAGCTTTGTCATCTCTTTAGTTTCAAGCTTGGCGTTGCTTGCTTCCTCATTGGCTTTGATAAGATCCTTAACATAGCCCCTTACGGACTGAGCCATTCGCTTTATGGAAAAAGCCAGAGAATCAAGCTCATTTTCGGTCCTTAGATCAGGATCGTGGAATACGATGATATCCAGGTTTTCTCCGGTTTCAAGTTTGTTCGCAAATTCGACCGCGCTTTCTTCAAGTCTGCTTATCGGGACGGTTATCTTCCGCTCTATCCATTTGTAGAACATGAACAAAGCGATCAGACCCAGAAGTACAAATACGGCAACAGTAAGGACCAGATATCTGAATGCCATCGTCAGGATGACATCATAGTTTATTTCAGCACAGATGATCGCAAATCTTTCGCCGTTTTCAGTAAAAATAGGCATTGTAGCATTAAACTGCCTTCCCCATGAGGATCTGGAATCAAAATATGAAATTTCATCGGAATTATATGCTTCCATAAAATTCCGTGATGCCTGCTCGGGGAATTCCGATCCGGAGTATAAAAGAAACATATCCCGATATCGATTATCGGCGTATTCTTCAGAAGAATGCGATTCCATGACATACATCTGGGAATCATATCCGGTTTCATTTTGAGGGATCATGATATAGACATATAAAACATCCAGCGTATCTACGATATCATCAAGAAACAGTCTCAATTCCTCATATTTTTCGGATTTTACCCCTGTTTTGATACAGTTATAAAGATCATCCCTGTCCATTTGGGTATCCACAAGGTCTATGATTCCTTTTAGATGAACTCTGTATCTGTGTTTGATGGCATCACGATATCCTCTGAAAGCCATGTATCCCACTATGATACTCATAATGATAAGAAAGGATAAAAGACAAAGATTTATAGTTCGTTTAATTGGTTTTTTACAGATGTTGTTTTCGTTAACGGTATTCATGAAAATCGATCAGTCTTCACGGACGTATTTGTTTTCCATATCTTTATCGTCGTAAAGATATATTTTGTCCGAAGACATATAGAACCATCTCGGAGCAGTTGTATCACCGGTGCTGCAGGTAAATTCATAAGCATTTAAACTGTCTTCAAAATAATAGTATATACGGTAGAAATAGTCTTCGTATTCATAATCATCTTCGGCTATATAAACCTTGCATTCATGATCTTCGGTTATATCAATGGTGTTTCCGTTTTCGCAGACCCAGTGTCCGACGAGCATTTCCATAGCTTCACTGTCGATACGTGCTGCTTCGGCAGCATTATCTTCACGTTCTTTTTTTTCACTTTCGAACAGATACTTATCTTCGTCTCCGGAAGGTGACCAGCCGAGATCGTATACAAAATAATTGGTCAGGATCGCGTAATCATCCGAATCGAGGTAGCGGATCATGAAATACATGTCATGATATTCATCGGGATAAAGATACACCCCGCTTATCTTTTCGGGATTTGATGTTTTGATGATAACCTGTCCGTCTTTGAACTTAAAACTGTACTTTGATTCCGAGATCTTTTTTCCGTCTTTGTCAAAGCATTCGATACTTGATTTGGCTTCTTTTGAAAACTCTGTATCCCCGGAAAAATATATGATGACGGAATCATCCTTATATACGGTCTTTTTAAGGACTATATCATGGCTTTTATCGGGATCTTTATACTTATAGACGGTCATCTCTTCTTCCTCATCATCTTTATTGTCGCCGGATGTTTTTTTATCTGAAGAACAACCGGTAAACGATAAGATCAGGATCAAAGAAAACAGCAATAAAGAAATATTTATTTTTTTGGAGTATGAAAATGTAAACATGGCATTATTATATCACAAACCTTACTGAAATGAGTATTTCCGAATATTCAAAGTATAAATACAGACCGACAAAGACCCCCGATCCTTTTTAAGGGGACCGGGGGCTTTTAAATGGTTGCAACTTAAGGCACTATTTTTTTAAGTTAGTCAGAGCTTTTTGTTCATAATGCGAAAAATCCGCAGTACGTCCATCATTCTTTCCTGATCTTTTAAGCGTCTGTTTAAAATAATATGGAACTGAATTTCTCTCTTCCGAATTATATCCGTTGGAGATTGCTTTTACCGTCTTCATATTCCTACCTCCGTGTATGAAACAAAAACAATCAGTAATCTCTTTGGAAATTATATCGGATATATTTTGTAGATACTTAACCCCTTTTCTCGAAAAATATACAATATATTGTAGGGGACTTATCGAGACCTATTCTCCCGCCTTGAAGGAAATGATCCACGGAGCAGGCTGTACATCATAGTTATGTCTTGATGTTACTTTGGATACGGCTATCTGAATGATCTCGGGATCCGAAATACATATCTTCTTGCAGTATTCTATCATTGATGCTGCAAGTACGAAATCAAGAGTATAGATCACAAATTCCATTTTCGGATTGAGCTTCAGAAGGCAGCTGATCTCCTGCTCCATTGAAGCAGAGGCAACAAGCATCGTAACATCGGGAACAGGAAGTTCTTTAAGTGTTTCTTCATCTGCGTGATCTATGATATGTACATTGTTAAGACCGAACTGTTCAACGTTCTCTTCCAAAGCCCTTCGGTCATTTCCGTTATACTCAACGGCGATTATCGCACCTTCTCCGTCCAGGATGGCAGATTCGACAACGATCGATTCGCCTGAGATAACACAGATATTCTTGCCCTCTTCTATCTGCATCTTTGAAAGAAGGACGGCTCTTATCTCGGAACCGACGTATTTGACCGATCCTTTTGCAAGTACGGAATTATCCATGCCGAATTTGACGGTAGATCTTGCATTGGGATTTAAAATGATCATTCCCGCTGAAGCGTTAATACCTCGGTCGATCATATTTGATACAGAATCCTGCTTTATCGGACCCGTAGGCTCCGATCCTTCATTATATATGACCGTACAGTCTCCGAGACCGGCATTATACATCCTGTAGAAAATATCAGGATGTCCGGCTTCCGTAAATACAAGGACACATCTGTGAGCTTCGCAGGACGGGATCAGATTTTTGTTCTTACGTGTGATATCAAGTATCTTTACATGTTCCAGATCAATATCCGTCTGAGAAGAAAAATACTGAAGCCACGAGATCACGTGTTCGTTGTTAAATATTCTTTTCTCTTCCATATCCGCACCTCCGCTTATCTGTTACATCTGTAAAGAAGGTCTTCCCAACGCCTGTCAACTTCATTCTGAAACTGAACTATCAGTTCTTCGTTTCCGGGCTTGAATAAATGCTTGAAACGTCCCTGTTCTTTAAGAAAATCCTCGATCGGAAGTTTCTTTTTGGGCTCATATGTAAGACGCCAGTTTCCGTTCTCAACTTCAAATAAAGGCCAGTAACATGTATCGATCGCCAGCTGACAGATCTTCATTATCTCAGCCGTTTCGTATCTCCATCCTCTCGGACAGGGAGCAAGAATATTTAAAAAGCAGGCCCCTTCGGTATATATGGCTTTTTCGGATTTGACATGGATGTCTTTAAAATCCCTTGTAAAAGTCGTCTGAGCCACATAAGGAACATTATGTTCGGCGATTATTGAAGCAAGGTCTTTTCTGGGCTGAAGCTTTCCGTTGGATACGCTTCCTACCGGAGTGGTGGTCGTGTCGGCGAACTGAGGAGTAGCGGAAGAACGCTGTATACCGGTGTTCATATATGCGCCGTTATCGTAACATACATAGACCATGTCATGGCCTCGTTCCATAGCTCCCGAGAGGGACTGAAATCCGATATCATAAGTACCGCCGTCTCCGCCGAAGGTTATGAATTTATAATTGGTATCATCTTTTAGCTTACCGCGTTTTTTAAGGGCTTTATAAGCGGTTTCAACTCCCGATAAAGTAGCTCCGGCGTTCTCGAATGCGTTATGGATGTAGCTGTCTTCCCAGGCTGTATACGGATACATATAGGATGACACTTCCAGGCAACCTGTCGCGTTGCCGATAACCGCTTCATCACCTTCATGCAATGCTCTTAATACTGCACGTACACCTATAGTTGCCCCACATCCGGCACACATCCTGTGTCCGGGGGACAGCCTTTCCGGTTTGTTCATTACTTCTTTAAGATTATATCCGGCCATTTATGCTTCCTCTTTTGTTCTAAGGTTTATATATCTGTGCTGTTTGATATCGATGTTTCCCTCGGATACTCCGGACAGTTCATCGAATATCTCGTATACGTTCTCGACCGTAAAGTCTCTGCCCGAAAGTCCGTAAGTATAGCAGACCACTTCGGGATAAATTTTGTATTCAAAAAGAGCTGCTCTTACTTCAGAAGAAAGAGGCCCTCCGTTACCGTTATAAGATTCCGTTCTGTCCATAACCGCGACGCATTTGCAATTCTTAAGTGCATTTGCGATCTCTTCGGAAGGGAAAGGCCTGAAGACTCGGAGTTTAAGCACTCCGGCTTTTATTCCTTTTTTGCGAAGATCGTCGACAGCCTGTTTAGCGGTACCGGCGGCAGAACCCATGATGATCATGATATAGTCGGCATCATTGGTGCGATATTCTTCGAACAGTTCAAAACCTCGTCCGAATCTTTCCTTATATTTTCTGGCTGTACTGATTATGACTTCCTTGGAATCCTCCATGGCTTTTTCCTGTGCCTTCTTTGCTTCCATGGAATAGTTACTTACGGCATAAGGACCGAAAGCGACGGGATTACCTTTATTGAGCAGGAATTCTTCGGGCTCATATTCGCCAACAAATTCTTTTACTTCAGAGTCTTCGTTCAATTCTATGTTCTGAACAGCGTGTGATGTGATAAAACCGTCCTGACAGATCATGACGGGCAGATGAACTCTCTTATCTTCGGCGATCGGAAACGCCTGGATCATATTGTCATATGCTTCCTGATTGTTTTCGGCATATATCTGTATCCAACCGGTGTCTCTTGCACCCATACTGTCCGAATGATCGCAGTTGATATTAATGGGACCGGAAAGGGTTCTGTTTACCAGTGCAAGTACACAGGGCATTCTGTTTGAAGCAGCAACGAGCAGCTCTTCCCACATCAGGGCAAGGCCGCATGAAGAAGTAGCGGTAAGGCTTCTTGCACCCGCTGCTTCGGCGCCGATCGTAGCAGACATGGAACTATGCTCGGATTCTACCGGAATGAACTCGGTGTTCATCATTCCGTTTGCTATATAGTTGGATACCATCTGCGGTATCTCGGTTGACGGGGTGATCGGAAAAGCCGGCATAACATCAGGATCGATCTGCCTGATTGCATATGCAACCGCTTCGTTTCCGGACATACGATCTTTAACAGACATATTAATCTCCTTGTTTATCTTCTTACGGGTTCAACGCCCGGGATCATTTCTATAGCACCGAAAGGACAGGCTTTCTCGCATATGCCGCATCCCTTGCAGTGATCATAATCAAAATCACTTCTCCTGGAATCTTTGACGGGAATACATCCGTCCGGACAGACGGGTGCACAAAGAAGACACTGTTTACACTTATCCTTGTCAAATATAGGAGTATCCGTCCTCCATTCACCTGTTTTAAAGTGTTTTGAAGTTCCGCCGGCAAACATCATAAGACCTTCGGTAAGATCTTCATAAGGTGTCTGCTCGTTTATCTTATTTATATCAGTTCTCATTAAGCTGCTCCTTTAACGCTTCATATGTAAGTTCCAAAGCGTTCATATTTCCTTCAATGACTTCGGGCTTTTTGGAAAATTTATGTTCATAAGACGATCTCATCTCTCTGATGAACAAAGACCAGTCCATCAGTCCGGTAACTGCTACCACGGCTGAGAGCATTGGAGTATTCGGGAAATACTTACCAAGTGCTTTAACGGATATATCACGTGCATCTATCGTGTATACTTTACCTTTATAGCCTTTAAGGAGCGGGATGATCTCATCCCTGGGTCTTACGGTATTGATGATTATCGCACCGTCTTCTTTTAATCCGGCGGTCACATCGACGGAATTTAGCAGAGTATCATCGACAACTACCACAAGATCGGGATAATAGATGTTTGAATGAACTCTTATATCTTCGGGTGAAATCCTATTAAAAGCTGTTATCGGCGCCCCCATTCTCTCGGGACCGTATTCTGGAAAGCCCTGAACGTAAGCTCCGGTCTTAAAACACACATCAGCAAGCAGTAAAGCAGCTGTTTTGGCGCCCTGACCGCCTCTGCCGTGCCATCTGATCTCAATTCCTTTATCCATATGAATTCCTCTTATGATCTTTCATGGTATTTGTGACATTATAAAGAAAAAACAATCCCTATGCCGTAAAACATAGGGATCTTCCCATACAACGTGCTGAAAAATATTCTAACATAAAGGTACAGTACGTAACAATGATTTAATTGAGAAATTCTTCTGAATAATAAGGAAGAATTATATTGGATGAAACTTGGATATTATCATCCTGAAGATTATTGGTCCTTTTTACTTCTCTGATATATTTCTCATAATCGCCATCGGGTGCATATTGCTTTGCATAACCCCAAAGCGTATCGTCTTTGGTTACCGTGACATTCTTATAATACTTATAAATGTGAACGGAATCCTTCGTGTCAGCTTTAACATGCATCGAAAACATACCGAACGAAACAACGATTATCATTAAAACAGTCGAAAGAAACATAATGATATGTTTTCTTAACTGTCTCGCTCTCCTTCTGCGGTTATTTCTGATGATCCTCTCGTAATCTCTGTTCATAATTACCTCACATTCATGGTGGCGGGTTGATCCTTCAGAACATCTGTTCTGGTCTGATTATATCGAACATATTTTCGAATGTCAACTGTTTTTTCGAACAAATTTTCGGAAAATATGTTTGCTTTTTTAAAATGCTGTGATATAATTTTCAATATAGAACACTATCAACCCGCAATATGGAGGTAATATGGCTAACGGTAAGATCAGTAACAAACAGAGACAGATCCTTGAATATATCAAGGAAGAGATCTTAAAGCGCGGTTATCCGCCTGCAGTCAGAGAGATATGCGAAGCGGTCGATCTTAAATCAACCTCTTCCGTACATTCACATCTGGAAACTCTTGAAAAGAACGGATTTATCAGACGCGACCCTTCCAAACCGCGTGCTATAGAGATCTGTGATGATAATTTTCAGATGGTCAGAACAGAGATGGTTTCCCTTCCCGTTGTCGGGCGTGTAGCCGCAGGCGAACCGATCCTGGCCGAACAGAATATCGAAAGTTACTTCCCTGTTCCGGCTGATATGGTTCCCAGAGGCGAGTCTTTTGTTCTTAAAGTTAAAGGGGATTCGATGATCAATGTCGGTATCTACAGCGGTGACCAGATATTTGTCAACTGTACCGATACGGCGAATAACGGAGACACTGTTGTTGCCCTGATAGATGACAGTGCAACGGTTAAGACCTATTATAAAGAAAAAGACCACATCAGACTTCAACCCGAAAACGATTCAATGGATCCGATCATCGTCGATGACTGCCGTATCCTGGGAAAAGTCTTCGGGGTTTTCCGCTTGATGTGACCTTGATCACTCTTTGTTATCTTCTTCGGACGGGGTATCTTCCTCGTCCGTTTTCTTTTTGCTGAACGTATTCTTTACTTTGTTTACAGATTCTGATATTCCCTCTTTTATCTTAGGCAGCGAAATATCATTATCTTTCAGATAGTAGGAATCATCGGCTTCGGCCAGATGCACGCTCGTACCGTCTTCTTCTATCCTTTTTACCGGTCCGTAGAAATCGGTATCCGTAGGCATGTTCTTTTCTTCGAGCTTGTGATCGATCTTACGTTTTATGAGTGCATAGATCACGGCGAAGAAAGGAATTCCGATAAACATTCCGACAAAACTCCACAGTCCGCCGAAAACGGTTATGGCAAAGATAACCCAGAAACCGGAAAGGCCAGTGGAACTTCCGAGTATCTTCGGGCCTATGATATTTCCGTCTATCTGCTGAAGGACAACAATAAATATGATGAACTTCAGGCAGATCAGAGGATTGATCATAAGAAGCAGGAATGCTGAAGGTATAGCACCGATGAACGGTCCGAAGAAAGGAATGATATTTGTTATACCTATGATAACGCTGATAAGTACTGTATAAGGTATCCTTAATATGGTAAGACCTATGAAGCATAAAATACCGATTATCAGCGAATCAAATATCTTTCCGCTTATGAAACCGATGAACGTATCGGATATGAATCTGGTATCTTTAAGTAAATTATTTGCACGCTCTTTGCTGAACAGAGCATAAATGATCTTTTTTGCCTGTGCGGAAAACTTTTCCTTGGTCAGAAGCGCATAGATACTTACTACAAGACCTATTATCAGGTTCCAGAGAGAAACGATGATACTTCTCAATCCGGAAGATAATCCGCCAAACCAGTCCTTAATATCGGGAAGAACATTATTGACCCAGTCTTTCATACTTTCGGTCGTCATTCCGAGGAAAGAAAGCGTAGTGCTGATCGTGGGCTCGAATTTATTGTATTTTTCAAGGATCATTACGGAATACTTATCATAAGTATTTTGCAATGACTGAAAATAATTCGGCATCTGATTGATAAGGATATTGATACTCTCAACCAGCTTGGGAGAGACCAGCGATATCAATCCGTATATCAAAAGACCTATGAAAAGATAAGTAAGGATAACGGAACATAATCTGGTTATCTTTCTGCTCTTATCGGATATCACACCTTTGCTTTTCATTATCCTGGGGAAAATGAGTTCTCTTTCGAAGAAGTTCATAATCGGATTGAAAAGATATGCGAATATAACACCGAAGATTATGGGCTGCATAACGTGGATTATATTCGAAAAATAGTTCGGAATGGTATCAAATGTCGATATCATATGAGCGAACAGAATGGAAAGCGCTATCACAATGAAAGCGACCGTTCCTATCTTAAGATATTTTTTGTTGATCGGAAATTTCATACGTCTCCTTATTTGTCAGAGCGAAGCTTTACGATATTTGCGGCTGATCTTCTCTTTTCATCTTCAAGCGCCGCATAATGCTTTCTCGTTGTATTTACATCTTTATGTCCGAGCACATCGGCGACAAGATAGATATCACCGGTCTCTTTATAAAGACTTGTTCCGTATGTACTCCTTAATTTATGGGGAGTTATCTTTTTTAAGTTCGTAACGGTAGACGCATATTTCTTTACAAGGTTTTCTACCGCCCTTACACTGATTCTACGATTTTGTAACGATAAAAACAAGGCTTCTTCATGACCTTCGCAGGGTATCACATGATGTCTTTCTTCAAGATATTCTTCCAGGGCTTCACATACTTCGTCTCCGAAATAAACTACGGCCTCATAACCGCCTTTTCGCCTGATCTTGATACCGTTATTATTGAAGTCAACGTCTTTAAGATCCAGGCCGACACATTCCGAAACTCTTATTCCTGTTCCTAAAAGAAGCGTCAGCATGGCGATATCACGTACTTTGGTCTTGTCATGAAACTGCATCTGTTTTTTTGAAAGACTTACACCGTCTTCCACATTGTCCAGGAGTATCGCAACTTCATTTGCATCAAGCCTTATTATCTCTTTTTCGTGTATCTTCGGAAGTGTTATGAGTGCAGCCGGATTAGTGTTGATCTTTTCGGCTTTATAAAAATAGTTATAAAAACTCTTTAGGGTTGAGAGCTTACGCTTCTTCCCCCTTTCGTCGTTGGTATACTTTTTCCCGTCCTTATAATACAGTGAGAGGTATTCGGCATATTCCTCAAGATCTTCTCTCGTGATCATATCAAGAATATCTATGGTATATTCCGTGATCTCTTTTTTGGAACAGACGGAATTGGTTTCGTGCATGAATTCAAAGAACAACCGAAGATCATAAGCATAGGCAAGTCGTGTCCTTGAACTCGTGTTTTCTGCTATCCCTCTGAAAAAAGTCTTGCAGAATGCGGGAAGCGTGGTGAGGACCTTCCTCATACGCTCTGTATTTATCTCGTTTTGTTTGTCATGATAATTCGTGGAATTTTCCATTTGGATATACTATTCGGGAGAAAAAACATCTCCCAACGCCCAGCTTCCTATATCGCTTTGTTTGATCGCCGTAAACATCCGGCCTCTTACGCCTGGAGCATCATGATTTATCTCGTTAACAAGCTGTTTGATATATTCTCTTTTTGTGTGTTTGTCGGCAGGACAGGGGCTTTTTACGACAGGTATATCATATCTATTGATAAAACCCTTGATATCGGCTTCGTTGATATAGATCAAAGGTCTTATTATGGTCACATCCATCCTGTTCAGGTAAGTCACGGGATTAAACGTATGAAAACGACCTTCGTATACCAGGGACATCATCATGGTTTCCACGACATCATCCTTATGATGCGCATAGGCAACTTTATTGCAACCCAATTCCTTTATCTCGTAATTCAACGCTCCCTTTCTCATTTTAGCACATAAAGAGCATGGGTTGTTTTCTTTCCTTTCGTCGAATACGATCTGTGCGATATCTGTTTTTATGATCTTATAGGGAACATCAAGCTTTTTACAGAGTTCTGATACACTGTCCAGATCGAGATTTTTAAATCCAAGATCAACTGTGACGGCGTAGATTTCGAATTTTTTTGGGTAAAACCGTTTAAGAGAATTCAGAGCATAAAGAAGCGTAAGAGAATCTTTCCCGCCGGAAATACCTATTGCGATCCTGTCCCCCTCTTCTATCATATTGTAATCGTCCACGGCTTTACGGACATAACTGAGTATCTGCTGAAGTTTCATATCAATCTTTAAAACGAACTTTCAGATAGGCGATTATCTCATCAACGCATCTGTCAAATCCGAGCTTGGAACTGTCGAGGCAAAGATCGTAGTTTCTTGCATCGGTCCATGTCTTTCCGGTATATGATAAGTGATAGTCTTCCTTACGCTTATTATCCTTGCGTATAAAGTCCTCAAGCCCTTTGAACGGAAGGTTCTTTACCCTGGCTGCTGTTTCTATGCAATAATCCATGGGCGCATGAATGAAGACCGAAAGAACATTGTCGTAATCCTTCAGTATGTACTCGGCACATCTCCCGATGATTATGCAGCTTTCACGGTCGGCCAGTTTCTTGATTATATTGGCCTGGATATTAAAGAGATTCTTTTCGGAAGTATAGTCTTTTGAGGAAGGCGGAAGGACTTCGTCGTCATTATATACGTCTTTAACGATCTTCCTTAAAAAGCTGGCTTTTGCTTTTTCGTCCGCATCGGCAAAAAGAGACTCGTTTATTCCGCTCTCTTCCGAAGCAAGTTTGATAAGGTCCTTATCATAATACGGTATACTGAGTTTTTCTGACAGCATCTTTGAAATGGTATGACCGCCGGAACCGTATATCCTGGATACGGTAATGACTATGTTCTTTTTGCTTAAGATCTCTTCCATCTGCTACTCCCCCAAATATGCCTTCTTTATATCTTCGTTGTTTAACAGTTCATCGGCTTTGCCCGTAAGAACGATATTTCCGGTTTCCAAAACATATCCCCTGTCGGCGATCGACAAAGCTTTTTTGGCGTTCTGTTCTACCAAAAGAACCGTTGTGCCGTCGGCTTTAACGGCGTTTATGATATCAAATATCTCATTTACGAATATCGGAGAAAGACCCATTGAAGGCTCATCCATGAGCAGGATCCTGGGATTGCTCATCAACGCTCTTCCCATAGCGAGCATCTGTTGTTCTCCTCCCGATAAAGTTCCGGATATCTGATTCTGACGTTCCTTCAGTCTCGGGAACCTTGAAAAGACCATGTCCAGATTTTTTTCTATCTCTGCACGATCTGTCCTTGTGTAAGCTCCGAGTTTCAGATTCTGCAATACGGAAAGATTTGCAAAAACACGGCGTCCCTCGGGAACGTGAGCCATTCCCATCCTTACGATCTTATGAGCCGAGGTCTTTGTAATATCATTTCCGTTAAAAAGGACACTTCCCGAAGCGGGCGTAAGCAAACCGGTTATGGTATGCAGGATGGTCGTCTTTCCCGCTCCGTTCGCACCTATAAGTGCGATGACTTCTCCTTCTTCAACACTGAAGGATACACCTTTGATAGCCTTTATGACTCCGTAATATACTTCAAGATCTTTTATTTCAAGCATTGACATATCAGTCGTCTCCCAAATAAGCTTTTATGACCTCGGGGTCGGAAAGGACGGAACTTGTCTTGCCCTGACATAGAACGGAACCGAAATTCAATACGGTCAGTTCTTCACAGATCCCCGATACGAGTTTCATATCATGTTCGATAAGCAGTATAGTCTTTTTAAATTCGTTTTTAAGAAGCATTATCGTATCCATAAGCTCTTTTGTCTCGTTGGGATTCATTCCCGCAGCGGGCTCATCCAGAAGCAAAAGTTTAGGATCAGTAGCAAGCGCACGTGCTATCTCGAGCTTTCTCTGCTTTCCGTAAGGAAGATTTGAAGCAAGATAAAGCGCTTCATTATCAAGATCGAACACCTTAAGGAGTTCCATGGCTTTTTCATCCATCTCCTTTTCGACACGATAATACTTCGGCAGTCTTAAGATCCCGGTAACGGTATTGTAGCCGAAACTGTTGTGCAATCCGGCTTTAACATTATCAAGTACCGTAAGGTTCTTAAAAAGCCTTATGTTCTGGAAAGTCCTTGCTATACCGGCTTTATTGATGTCCATGGTGCTTTTGCCGGTGATGTTTTCTCCTTCGAGGAAAATCTTACCTTCATCGGGCTTGTATACTCCGGTCAGAAGATTGAACACCGTGGTCTTTCCTGCTCCGTTAGGTCCTATGAGACCGTAAAGAGCTCCGTTTTTTATATTGATGTTAAAATCGTCAACGGCTCTTAATCCGCCGAAGGAAATAGACAGATTGTTTACTTCGAGTACAGTAGACATTATTTCACCTCCCCGGCTTTTTTGGCGCCGATCAGCCCTTTGATCGAATACTTTTTACGAAGCTCGAGTATCTTGGGTGACCAGTTAAATATCATAAGGACGATAAGCACGATCGCATAAATGAGCATCCTGTAGTCGGCAAGTCCCCTTAACAGTTCGGGAAGAAGCGTAAGGACAACGGCCGCTATAACGGATCCTCTGATATTACCGATACCTCCGAGAACAACGAACAATAATATGGTTATTGACATGTTGTATCCGAAATTCTTAGGCTGTGCCATCAGACTGTTGAGGTTATGAGCATAAAGCACACCTGCGATACCCGCAAGGCCTGCTGATATCGTAAATGCCATGAGTTTATATCCGGTGATGTTGATTCCGATGGATTCAGCGGCGATGGTATTATCCCTGATCGACATGATCGCTCTTCCGTCTCTTGAGTTGATCAGATTCAAAACGATTATCAATGTGATGAGGATAAGTACAAATCCGACCTCGAATGAGGAATCATTGGGTGTTCCCGTAATGCCCTGCGCTCCGTTGATTATGATCTTCCCTTCTCCGGAAAGATGGAGCGAAACGGTATCCTTTAATGACAAACGGAATCCGTCAGTGTCTTTTCCGACATAAAGTACATTTATCACGTTCTTGATGATCTCGCCGAAAGCAAGGGTTACTATCGCAAGATAATCTCCTTTAAGCCTTAATACGGGAATACCTATCAGGAATCCGAATAAAGCTGCAAATAAAGCTCCGATGATTATCGCCAGCGTGAATCTAAGCGGAGCAAACGTTATCACATCCTGGGTACATTTTGAGAAAAACGCTCCCGAAAATGCTCCGATACACATGAATCCGGCATGCCCGAGCGAAAGTTCTCCGAGGATACCGACACAGAGGTTAAGAGCTATCGCACATATTATATAGATGCAGACAGGAACCAGAAGACCTTTCATAAGGCTTGAGATATGTCCTGTTGCTTTAAGGATCTCAACAATGATAAACGCAACCGTCACGATGGAAAAAGTTGTTAAATTGTCTTTAAGATGTTTACTCATTTTTATTTTTTTCATGATCGCACCTAAACCTTTTCCTGAATCTTTTTGCCCATAAGACCGGTAGGTTTAACGAGCAGAACTATTATGAGCACCATAAATACTATCGCATCGGATAACTGAGAAGATATATAAGCTTTGGACATTATCTCGATTATACCGAGGATTATACCGCCGACGAAAGCTCCGGGTATCGATCCTATCCCTCCGAAAACCGCGGCAACGAAAGCCTTAATACCGGGCATTGAACCCGTATAAGGTGTAAGTGAAGGATAAGAAGAACAAAGCAGCATTCCCGCGATCGCCGCAAGGCCCGAACCTATGGCAAATGTAAGCGATATCGTTCCGTTGACATTTATTCCCATGAGTTTTGCCGCGCCCTGATCTTCAGAAACGGCTAACATGGCCTGCCCGGCTTTTGTCTTATTGATGAAAGTAAGCAGTACTATCATTATGATAAGACAGCATACTATTGTTACAAGAGTCTCTCCCGTCACGGTCACCTGTCCGGAAAACAGCTGTATCGGCTCCATTTTTATAACAGACGTAAACTGTTTTGTATTAGCTCCGAAGATAAGCAATGCCGTATTCTGCAAAAAATACGAAACACCGATCGCGGTGATCAGAACGGCAAGCGGAGAAGCGGCGCCTCTTAAAGGTCTGTATGCTATCGCTTCAACCGTGATACCGAGGGCCGTACAGCAGACTATTGATAAGATCACGGAAACCAGCGGCGACATTCCCGTACCTGACATCAGGCAGAAAATTACGTAACTTCCGACCATGATGATATCTCCGTGAGCAAAATTCAGCATTTTGGCTATACCGTAAACCATGGTATATCCGAGTGCGATTATCGCATATACGGAACCAAGGCTTATACCGTTGATAAGATATGAAATAAAACTCATATAAAAGCTCCTTATTAGTGATTCACAACTTAAATATTATACTATTTTGAGGTGTTTTTATCAACGTATGTATCTCAGACAAAAAACGGAGCATCCGCTAAGATGCTCCGTTGCATTAGTCAGGTAATTATTTGAATTACTGAATGAGCTTGTACTCGCCGCCTTTGATCTCCATAGCCTTGGGAGCTTTGTTAACGGCACCGTCAGCACTCCATGTCATACCGAGACCCGTAAGACCGTCGATGCTTACGCTTGTCATTCCGCTCTTACATTTTTCGCAGATATCGGAAACTGACATCGAAGGATCTACGTTGCCGGCTTCAAGGATAGCCTTGATGGTATAAACAGCATCATAAGCATCAGCAGCGAACTGGTTGGGGTTCTCGCCGAAACGCTTGTTGTACTCAGCTACAAAAGCCTTGGTGGCATCATCTGTTGCATCGGCAGCGAAAGGTGTAAGAAGCATAACACCTTCAGCAAGTGAAGCATCAAAGTTTTCAACTCCGAGGATACCGTCAAGTCCGTCACATCCGAAGAACTTTGTTGCATAACCCATCTTGTCAGCCTGTGAAAGGATCAAAGATGCTTCCGTGTAATAGATGGGAAGGAATACGAGTTCAGCACCGTTTTCCTGTGCCTTCTGAAGCTGTACGGAAAAATCTGTCTTGTTATCTGCCGTAAATGCCTCTGCAGAAACGATCTCAAGACCCTTAGCTGTAGCTTCTTCAGCGAACTTTGCATATATTCCTGAAGAATAAACATCTGAACTGTCATAGATAACGGCTACCTTTGAAGCTACACCGTTATCTGCAATGTAATCGGCTGCAGCGATTCCCTGGTTAGGGTCGGTGAAGCATACCTGGAATACATTGGGATTTGCGATACAGTCAACAGCAGAACCGGAAGGTGTGATCTGGAACATGTTGTCCTTGGCTGTTTCGGATGCAACTGCTACGCAGCAACCTGAAGTAACGGTACCCATAAGTATCTGCATACCCCAGTCCTTCAAAGTGTTGTACGCGTTAACGGATTTCTCATTATCAAGTTCGTCGTCCTGGAAATTGTACTCTACCTGATAACCGTTGATACCGCCTGCAGCATTGATCTCATCGATAGCGATCTGAGCGGCATTCATAACCGCGAGACCGTAAACTGCAGCACCGCCCGTGATAGGTCCGATACCACCGATCTTAAATGTAGCTGCTCCCGTTGAGGCCTGATCCGAAGAATCAGATGAAACTGCCGAAGTGTCGGAAGCGTTGCTCTGTGTTGCAGCGGTATCCGCAGAAGCACCGGCACAACCTGACAGCATGCTTACGATCAGAGCTGTCGCAAGCACTGCGCTTAATAATTTTTTCATAATCTCCTCCTTTGAAATAATACTGATATTTTGTAAAAATATACATCACGAGTCTGTATATGTCAAATATTTAGTACTTTTCCGTCTTTCCAGATCCTTTCAAGATCATAGAACAGGCGGTTCTCCTTATCGAAGATATGTACGATAACATCGCCGAAATCAAGCAATATCCAGCCGGCATTGTCATATCCTTCTATCTGCCTGAGTTTTAGGCCTGCTTTGGATAAAAGTGCATCCGTCTCGTCGCTGAGCATCTGGATATGATTTTTGTTGTTCCCGGAGGTTATCACAAAGTAATCGGCCATAACGGATACTTCGCTGATATCCAGGATCTTTATATCGTTTCCTTTCTTTTCGTCAAGCTTCTTTGCCAGAGAAAGGACGGTTTCTTTAAGTTTTTCGGGATTATGATCTGACATTTATCACACTCTCCTTCATATAATGGTCATAAGTCATTTTAGTCATCGGATCGACCGCCGCTTTTTTCTTATTTAGATAATTAAGGGTGTCGGACGTGATCTTTACGATAGTCAGATCAAGATCTTCAAAAGCCATCTTGCGCACAGCTTTCAGATTTTCGGCACTGTTCCGTCCCGGTTCGATATAATCGGCAACGAAAATGATCTTTTCAAGAACCGACATGCCGGGTCTTCCCGTCGTATGATAGGTTATGGCGTTTAACAGATCTTCGTCATCCAACCCGAATTTCTTTTTTGCGATCAGTGCACCGACTTTCCCA
Organism: Lachnospiraceae bacterium; assembly: GCA_024682115.1. Lineage (GTDB taxonomy): Bacteria > Bacillota > Clostridia > Lachnospirales > Lachnospiraceae > JAILLW01. The sequence continues at coordinate 183,201 of JAIKZO010000058.1, read as the reverse complement.
TGCAGTAAAAAAGGATGACTTTTTTCCGTTTCACTTACCGGGATATCGTTTTCAAGGCACAATGAAAGAAGCTTTTCTTCACTTATGTGTTTTGCGCAGTCATGCAAAAGGCCGGCCAGAGATGCCTTATCGATATCCTCGTCGTATTTCATCGCAAGGCACATTGCCGTATACTGTACGCCTTTGGTGTGGGCAAAACGCTTTTCCGATTGGACTTTCTTTATCTTCTCTTCTATCTTTTCGATCTTCATGGTCTTATTATTTCGGCAATTCTATTTTGGGATTTTCATTGTTTCTCTTATACAGAACGATCTTTTTGCCTATTACCTGCACGACTGTGGAATTGGTCCTTTCCGCAAGTATCTCGGCTATCTGGGAAGGGACATCCATACAGTTCTTCAACACGGATATCTTGATAAGCTCCCTTTTCTTAAGGCATTCGGAAACGGCTTCGGTCATTTCCGGAGTTATCGATGATTTGCCGACCTGAAAGACCGGTTCGATGTTCATTGCCAATCCTTTAAGATAAGCTCTTTGTTTACTGGTCATATTACTCCTTATTTATAATATTCAAAAGTCAGGTCGTAGATCCTAACGATGTCTCCTTCTTCGATCCCCAGGGCCAGAAGATCATCTATAATCATGTTATCTTTAAGAAAACTCTGGAAGAACATAAAGCCCTTTTCGGAATCGAGATTCGTATATCCGAGCATCTTTTCGATCCTTGGACCTTCTATCACGTATTCGTTATTATCTTCGTCGAAACGCACAGTATAAGGTTCGTCCGAAGGTGCCATCATGTATTCGGGGAAGAATTCCTGTTCGAATACGGTCTTTTCTTCGGCGGTCTCGTCAAGGATATTTCTTACTTCAAGAAGCAGTTCCCTGATACCCTCACCGGAAAGCGCACAGATCGGAAATACCTTTATTCCTTTGGGCTCAAATTCTTTTTTTATCCTGTCCAAAGGATTTTCAGAGCCGTCGTCATATATGCAGTCCGTCTTGTTCGCTGCAATGACCAGCTTCTTTTTGGCTATATCCGGATTGTAGTTTTCAAGCTCTTTGTTGATCGTATAAAAATCTTCAACGGGATCCCTTCCTTCAAGACCGGAAGCGTCAAGGATATGTATGAGGACCCGGGTCCTTTCAATATGTCTTAAAAATTCGTGACCCAGCCCCGCTCCTTCGCTGGCTCCTTCGATAAGTCCCGGGATATCGGCAATGACAAAAGGTTCGATACCCTCGACATTGACCATGCCCAGATGCGGATTGATCGTAGTAAAATGATAATTTGCGATCTCGGGTCTTGCGTTGGACACCTTTGTAAGAAAAGTGGATTTACCGACGTTTGGAAGCCCTACAAGGCCGGCATCCGCAAGAAGTTTAAGTTCGAGTACGAGTTCGAGTTCTTTGGCTTCCCCGCCGGGCTGAGCATATTTGGGCGCCTGCATGGTACTCGTGGCATAATGCTGATTACCTTTTCCGCCATGACCGCCCGCAAGCAGAAGGAATTTTCTGTTGTCTCCGGAAAGATCGGTAATTACCTTGCTGCTTGTCGCTTCTTTTACGACCGTTCCTTCGGGCATTTTAAGGATAAGATCGTTTCCGTTTTTCCCGCGGCATCTTTTTTTTCCGCCGTCTTCACCGTCTTCGGCCTTATATTTTCTGACATGACGATAATCGGCCAGGGTATTCATGCCCTCGTCGATCTCAAGATACACGCTGCCTCCATTACCGCCGTCTCCGCCGTCCGGCCCGCCGTTCGGGACATATTTTTCCCTGCGGAATGAAACGTGTCCGTCTCCGCCTCTTCCTGATCTTACTACTATCTTTGCTCTGTCGTTAAACATTTACCTTACCTGTGAAAAAAAGGCCCCGGTAAACCGGAGCCCTTAAAATACTAATCTTCTACGGGATAAACAGAAGCCTGTTTTCTGTCTCTGCCTACTCTTTCGAATCTAAGTACGCCGTCAACCTTGGCAAATAAGGTATCGTCACCGCCTATGCCAACATTGATACCGGGATGGATCTTTGTTCCGCGCTGCCTGTATAAGATGTTTCCGGCCTTAACGAACTGGCCGTCAGCACGCTTAGCTCCTAATCTCTTACTCTCTGAGTCTCTGCCGTTCTTGGTAGAACCCATTCCTTTTTTATGAGCGAAAAATTGAAGGTTAAGCTTTAACATTGTCGTTTACCTCCTTTGTAATTACTTTCAGATACTTTTTTCCGTATTCATCACGGATCGATTCAAGTCCGAGCATTAAGGACCTGATCAGCAATTGTGTTCCGGCATCTTCCGTATCGTTTAGTTCGATGCCGAGGATACCTTTTTTATCGTCCTTTGTAAGGCCGAAGCCCACATGACATATCTCTTCGATGGAATTGATCGTATTGATGACCAATATCGAGACAGACGAACAGACGATATCTTTGCCACGCTCGTCAAAACCCGCATGACCTTTGGCGATAAAGCCGGTATATACATCTGCTCTCTTAAAAAAAGTAACCGTAGTCATATCAATACACTATGCGTTGATCTTTTCAATCTTAACCTGAGTGTATGCTTGTCTGTGACCGTTCTTCTTATGATAACCGGATTTTCTCTTGTACTTATATACAATGACCTTCTTATCACGGCCCTGTGCAACACACTTGCCGGATACGGATGCAGACTTGACATCACCGGCTACCTTAACGTCGCCGTCATTGCAAACGGCTACAACATCATCAAAAGTAACAGCATCGCCTTCCTTAACATCGAGCTTCTCAACTTTGATGAGATCGCCTTCGGAAACCTTATACTGTTTACCTCCAGTAGCAATTATCGCGTACATATGGTCTACCTCCTTTCACTTAAGGAAATCCTTAAGTAACTCGCTAGTTTCGGCGGCTTACGCACTTTTAGCCCCACTAAGCGGCATACTATTTACTTATATCAGAGCATTATTATCTTGTCAAGAGAAAGATCGACCTTTTTGCGCGTGATCTCAACTATCCCGAGCTTTGTCATATCTACGAGCGTCGGCTTGAGTTTGTCTTTTGCCAGTTCATCGGCCATGATCTTCATAAGCGTATCATTATTCTTCTGCTTTGACATATTGATGAAATCCACCAGTATGATACCCGACAGATTGCGCAGAATCATCTGGCGGGCAACTTCTGCGGCCGCTTCCCGATTCACTTTAAGATAATAGTTTTCGGGATCCTTGTTCCTGCCCGGAACCTTGCCGGAGTTGACATCAATGACCGTAAATGCTTCGGTGCTTTCAATGATGAGATATCCTCCGCTCTTTAAATACACGTTCTTATCAAGGATCCTGTCAAGATGGGTGCGCAATGAATAAAGATTTACCAAAGAGACCGCTTCGTCTGTATAGAGCCGGATATTCTTATTCTTAAGAACATCTATCTTGCTCAGTTTTTCATATGTCTTCCTGTCGTCGGTAACGATATCGGTATAATCATCGGTATTGAGTTTCAGGATTTCGTTCCCGATATTATTGTCGTTTTTGTATAAAACGGTAAACGCTTTTGCTGTCTGTGACCTTTGTCTTATCCTGTTGGCGACTCTTATAAGCGTTTTCAGTTCGCTCTTTAAAGGAGTTATATCTTTTCCGGCCAGATATACGGCATTGGTACGGATCACTATACCGTGTTCTTCGAGACCTTTCAGCGAGATGTCGCGGATCGATGCAGTCAGCAGCTTCCTGTCGTCATTTGATATCTTTTTGGAAAAATGTATCCCTTTTCCGCCGATATGTATCACACAGTATTCGCCGGGGATACATATTTCGGTCGTTGCGGAGGGAAGCTTTGTTTTAAGAGCATCGGTCTTGATCTGAACGGGTATCTGATTTCCGCATTTCTGTAACTTTTTATCAATTTCGTTCAACGGAACAAAGACGGATTTCTTTTTGCCTACGGAAACAAAAGCGGCATTAAGCCCTTTGTTGATCTCATCGATCCTTCCGATATAGACGGTGTCAACATCGGAATTCGAATAGGCTTTTAAACCCTGGAGTTCAAAATCGTTATCGAAAAGAAATAAAAGATGCGTATTGTAAAGATCGGTTATAACTACTTTTCCCATTTCAGATCAGTGCCCTCAATTCAACATTTTCGTTATCGGATATGTTTTCATAAATCTCTACGCGGTGAATATAAAAAGGATTTTCGTTGGGAACAACATTACAATATTCACAAACGCTCCCGGCTACGAAATCCGGTCTTATATTCGTTTCCGAGCCTGAATTTACGCAAATATAAAAAGTGCGGTCATCGATCATCCTGAAATCATAAAGATATTGTTTAAGATCGATAAGTACCGAACCGCCGTTTTTCTTTTTTGGCTTATTGACCGGGATGGTCTCCTGACCGAAAAAGTCAATGACCTTTTTGCAAAAATCATCAGGCAGAGTTATCTTCTCTCTTATCGTTATGTTATAAGATGCGGCAAATACGCAGGCCATGCAATTACGGGCCTTTTCATCCAGTTCCTTGACTGCGAGTATCTTTATCCCGCTTTCCGAGCATTCATTCAGCCGCCTCAAAGCCTCTTCCTCGTTGACTCTTTCGGTCATGACCATATCAAGATATTCTCCGTCGGAAGTATAACCGAGAGATAACGGATAAGCAAACGACAGTAACTGATGAGGCGAAAATCCTTCTGAATATTTTACCGGGATCTCCGCTCTTCTTATCACCTTCTGAAAATACCGCATCACATCAAGATGGCTGATATATCTTAAGGCACCTTTTTTTGAAAATTTTACCCTGTATTTTACTGCTTGTGAGTCCTGCATATACCAACACCGAAAGATGCCGCTCCGCATCCGTTACATTTTTCCTTACAATTAGGTGAAGGAACACCTTCTTTTGCCTTATGCCATTCTCTTAAAAGGAATTCCTTGCTTACGCCGCAATCCAACATATCCCAGGGAAATATCTCGTCATCCGGTCTTTCCCTTGTCGTATAATGATCCATCGAGATCCCGCATTCTTCAAACGCCTCGAGCCAAAGATCGTTTTTGTAGTATTCTGACCAGGCATCGAATATACACCCTTTTTTATATGCATTCAGGATCACCTTGGATAATCGTCTGTCGCCTCTGGCAAAAACACCTTCAAGGACCGAAGTGTCGGTCTCATGCCAGTTATACTTTATGGATTTCTGATTCAGGACTCCGCTTATGGCTTTTCTGGTCCTGTATGCTTTATCGATAAAATCTTCCTTGCGGTCCTGAGAAGCCCATTGGAACGGTGTAAAAGGCTTTGGGACAAAGAAAGAAGTGCTCACCGTTATCTGAGCTCTTCCCATTCTTTTTTCTTTGGGGACCGTTTCGTAATAAAGCGCGGCTATATCATTGGCAAGGTTTGCTATACCGTTGATATCTTCGTCGTTTTCGAACGGAAGTCCGAGCATGAAATAAAGTTTAACCTTATTCCAGCCGCCGATGAAAGCCTGCTCGCATCCGTTCAGAATGTTTTGAACCGTAAGGTTTTTGTTTATTATGTCCCGAAGCCGCTGAGAACCGGCTTCGGGTGCAAAGGTCAGGGATGATTTTTTTACATCCTGTATCTTTGACATGATATCAAGCGAAAACGCATCTATCCTCAGGGAAGGGAGCGATATATTGATATTGTTTTCGTCACAATACTTTATAAGTCCTTCTATGAGCTCATCAAGTTTTGAATAATCCGAAGAACTGAGGGAACTTAACGTGATCTCGTCAAATCCGGTGTTCTTAAGTGAACTTACCGCTGTGTCAAGCAGAAAATCAATGCTCCGTTCCCTGACAGGTCTGTATACCTGCCCCGCCTGACAGAACCTGCATCCTCTTATGCATCCTCGCTGGATCTCAAGGTTTATCCTGTCGGAATAGCTTTTGAGATACGGAACCACGGGTGCTGTGGGGAAGAAAGTATCATTAAGATCCTTTACGACTTCTTTTGTAATCTTTCGGGGCACGGATGGATGCATCGGTTCGATGGATCTTATGGTAAAGTCATCATTGTATTTGATCTCATAAAGAGAAGGTACATACATTCCGGGGATCTTTGAAGCCTCGATAAGAAAGTCATTCCTTGATATTCCCGTACCCTTCAGTTTTTTGTACAGATCGAGAAATTCCCTGTATCGGGTCTCGCCTTCACCGATATAAAAGATATCAAAGAATTCGGCTACGGGCTCGGGATTATAGCTGCAGGGACCGCCTCCGAATACTATGGGATCATCCCAGGTCCGCTCGGATGAATACAGGGGTATGCCAGCCAGATCCAGTATCTGAAGGATATTCGTATAACACATCTCATATTGCAGAGTTATCCCCAGAAAATCAAAATCTTTTATCGGCTGTTGTGATTCCAGCGCAAAAAGAGGAAGCTTTTCCTTCCTCATGATCGCATCAAGATCAGGCCAGGGACTGTATACCCGTTCACACCAGGTATCTTCGAATTTGTTGAACATATCGTAAAGGATCTGTATCCCCAGATGAGACATGCCTATCTCATATACATCGGGGAAGCACATCACAAAACGGATATCAACCTTATCGGGATCCTTGTAAACGGCATTGACCTCATTTCCAATATATCTTGCCGGTTTTTCGACACTCATCAGGATGTCGTCGGACAGAGCCAGATTATCGTTCATCTTTTATCCAATTCTTCGGTTATCTCTTCCCAGGAAATACCCTTTTCGGCCATCAGAACCATCATATGGTAAAGGAAATCGGCGATCTCGTATTTGATCTCATTTGGATTGGGATTCTTTGCGGCAATAACGATCTCGGTCGCTTCCTCTCCGACTTTCTTAAGGATCTTATCAATACCTTTATCAAACAGATAATTTGTATAGGAACCTTCTTTGGGATTTACTTTTCTGTCTTTGATCACATCCATGACGGATTCAAATACCTTTAAAGGATTTGAATCATCGTAATCGGTTTTTACTATCTCGTTAAAGAAGCATGAATATGAACCCGTGTGACAGGCTGCGCCGACCTGATGGACTTTTGCGAGCAGAGTGTCCTTGTCGCAATCGGCTTTTAATTCTTTAAGATACTGATAATGACCCGATGTTTCGCCTTTGATCCATAATTCGTTCCTCGATCTTGAAAAATAAGTCATCCTCATGGATTTTAGCGTCTTGATATATGCCTCTTCGTTCATGTATGCGAGCATCAGGACTTCACCTGTCTTACAATCCTGAACTATGACAGGGACCATCCCGTCCGAATTGAGTTTAAGATCCTTCCATTCCACTTCCGGCTTGAATACATTAACGTCAATGCCGTTTTCAATGCATAGGGCCTTGATATCCTCAAATGCTTTATGATTTGAGTTTATCGCACTTCCGGTCATTCCGGTGATCTCTTCCTTTTTGAACATCTCGATGATCTTATCAAGAGATACATCAGGAAGCATTACGATATAAGAATAGTTTTCACCGAATATCTCTTTTATTGAGTGCTCGTTCAGAAGGATAAGCCTGTTTATATTTTCGTCGATGACGCTTCTGTTCTGTGAAACCTCCGAAGCTTTGTCTATGCACGCGAATATCCGGTCCTTTCCGAAACGGGCGGCTGCTTCGGGAGCAAGCTCAATATTCGATCCTTTCGAAAAGTTCAATGCCACGGAAGAACAACCGGCATAGATCAGCTTTTTAACGTCTTCAAGCCGTTTAACATTGCCAGCTCCGATCACCGGGATGGCAGCGTTTACACAGATGAGCTTGATCATATCGATAGCCTGATCATGAGAAGCATCATCATCGGAAAGATCGAAAACGATTATGGAATCGGCGCCGCTTTCAAAATAGGTCAGCGCAAGTTTTTCGGGATCCGCACTGACGAGAGTATCATCCTTAAATCCTGCGACCGCAGAACCGTTTTTGAGATAAATACAGGGTATAAGCTGTTTTACGGACATTATAATGTTCCTTTCGTAGATAAAACTTCTTTTGATCTGGGTTCGGGTGATACAGCTTCATCAAGAGCCTTGGCGAATGCTTTGAACATGGCTTCTATCATATGATGATTATTCTGACCGTACAGCATCTTGATGTGTAGATTCATACCTGCTGAATAGCTTACCGCATAAAAGAATTCTCTTACGAGTTCGGTATCGAGATATCCGACCTTTTCGGTAGTAAGCTCGCAGTCATAAACAAGATAAGGTCTGCCGCAAAGGTCTATCGCGCAAAGGCATAAAGAATCATCCATGGGAAGAAGGCTTTTGCCGTATCTTTTTATACCTTTTTTATCTTCCAGGGCCTCTTTGATCGCAGTTCCGAGAACTATTCCCGCATCTTCGACGCTATGGTGACCGTCAACTATAAGATCGCCCTTAACGGAAAGACTGAGGTCAAAAAAACCGTGTTTGGCAAATCCTTCAAGCATGTGGTCAAAAAAACCTATGCCGGTGGAAATGTCGTATTTGCCTTCACCGTCAAGTTTGAGTTTACACTCGATATCGGTTTCGTTCGTTTTTCTTTTAATGACTGCTTCTTTCATTGTTCACCTCGTTTATTCAAATCTGACTGCTATTGAATTGGCGTGTGCTGTCAACCCTTCATATTTTGCAAATGCTTCAATCTCTCCGTGTACCTTTTCAAGTCCCGAACGGGAATAAGAAATAAGGCTTGTTTTCTTGATGAAATCATCGACAGAAAGCGGAGAAAAGAACCTGGCCGTTCCGTTAGTGGGAAGGATATGGTTCGGTCCGGCAAAATAATCTCCGAGCGGTTCCGAAGAATATTCTCCAAGGAATATCGCTCCGGCATTCTTAACGCGTGTCATGACATCAAAAGGATCTTTGGTGAGTATCTCAAGGTGTTCTGATGCTATCGCGTTCGCCGTTTCAACCGCTTCATCGATATCTTTTGCCAAAAGCACGTATCCGTAATTGTCAAGTGACTTCCTGATTATCTCACTTCTCTTAAGATCGGGAACAAATGCATCAATTTCTTTTATTACAGCATCAGCCAGATCTTTTGAAGTGGTTATAAGAATAGCCGAAGCCATCTCGTCGTGTTCGGCCTGAGAAAGGAGGTCGGATGCAACATAACGGGGATTGGCGCTCTCATCGGCTATAACAAGTATTTCGGATGGTCCCGCTATCGAATCGATCGAAACATAACCGAAACAGGCTTTCTTTGCCAGAGCCACAAATATATTTCCGGGCCCCGTGATCTTATCGACTTTCGGTATACTTTCGGTTCCGAATGCCATTGCGGCTATCGCCTGGGCTCCTCCGGCCTTATAGATCTCGTCGGCACCGGCTATCCTGGCAGCGACAAGTGTACCGGGAGATATCTTTCCGTCTTTTCCGGGCGGCGTGGTCATGATTATCCGTTCAACGCCGGCCACCTTTGCCGGAATGATGTTCATAAGGACAGAACTTGGATATGCCGCCTTCCCGCCGGGGACATAAACTCCTGAACAGGCTATCGGTGTTATCCTCTGACCGAGTATGGATCCGTCGTCTTTTGTCTCAATCCAGGTGTTCCTTAACTGTTTTTTGTGGAAATTTCTGATGTTGGCGGCGGAATCTTCGATAACCTTTATGATATCGTCATCGACGCTTTCGAAGGCTTCTTTTATCTCCTCTTCCGTCACTTTGATATTATCTGTCCCAAGATCAAATCCGTCAAATTTCAGGGTATATCTGAACAACGCTTCGTCCTTATTGTTTCTGACGTCGTTTATTATACCGTTTACGGTCTCTTCGTATTCCGAATAAGAATTCGGGCTTCTCTTTAAAAGATCTTCAAGGATATTATCCCTTGTTTTTTCGTTTAATTCTATAACTTTCATTGTCATTGTTCCTCACATATTACTTTTAACTTGGATATGATATCTTTTATCCTGCCCGATTCCATCTGCATGGAAACAGGATTTACGATCATCCTTGCCGATAAGGGCGCGATCTCTTCAAGGACTTTAAGTCCGTTCTCACGGAGCGTTGATCCGGTTTCGACTATATCGACTATAACATCGGAAAGCTCAACTATGGGACCGAGTTCGACAGAACCGTTCAGTTTGATTATATCCACTGTCTGATTCCGGACATTATAAAAATATTCTTTGGCGATCAGCGGGTATTTTGTCGCAACTCTTATCCTTTCTTTTCCTTTGAGCAGTTCCTGAGCGCTCTCCGGCCCGCAGACACACATCCTGCATTTTCCGAAATTCAGATCGAGGACTTCGAAAACATCCCGGTTTTCCTCCATGATGGTGTCTTTTCCGACAACCCCGATATCGGCTGCTCCGTATTCTACATAAGTAGGAACATCAGGACCTTTTGCCAGGAAGAATTTCAATTTAAGATCTTCGTTCACAAAGATGAGTTTCCTTGTATCTTTATCTTTCATCTCCTCACATGTGATACCCATCTGCTCGAGAAGCTCCAAAGCCTTATTTGCCAGTCTGCCTTTTCCCAGAGCGAATGTAAGGTATCTGTCATCATCGGATTTAACATACTTATCCTGATGATCCAAAGCCTGAATAAGATCGTCCGTAACTACGCAAAAACCTATCGCCGGAGCGTCTTTACCGAAATACGAAAGCAGGTTGTCATATCTTCCGCCTTTAACAATGGGCTCGCCGACACCGTAAGTATAAGCTCTGAATATCACGCCGGTATAATAATCGTATTTACTGAGCATCGAAAGATCGTAAGTGATATATCCGTCGACACCGAGACGTTTTAATACTTCATCAAGCTTTATGAGTCTGTTCACGGCTTCACGCGACCTGTCGTTATCCGCAAATGCCAAAGCCCTGTCAAGTATCTCGGAGCTTCCGAAGAACTCGGTAATCTTAAGGAGTTTATCCATATCGGAGATATTCTGTTCTTTAAGATAATTTTCCGCACCGAATATGTTCTTCTGAGAGATAAGATCCCTCAGGTCGTGCTCCACCATATCCGAAAGTCCGGCATGATTGCATATGCCTCGATAAAAATCCGCATTTCCGACTGTTATCTTGAATTTCTTAAGTCCGGCTTCTTTCAATACGTTTATTGCAAGAGCTATGATCTCTCCGTCAGCCTCAACCGAAGGATCACTGATAAGTTCGGCACCCATCTGAGTGACTTCCTTAAGCTTTCCTCTTAAAGATTTGGTGTTTGAAAAAGTACTTCCCGAATAACAAAGTCTGATGGGCGACTTTTCATCCATAAAATATTTTGCCGCGCATCTGGCTATGGAAGGTGTAAAGTCGGGACGTAAAACAAGAGTGTTTCCTTCGGGATCATAAAAACGATACAGTTCGTTTGAAGGCGTAGTACCGATACTTGAAGAAAAAACATCGGCAAATTCCAGAGTCGGAGTCTGTATCTTCCTGTAACCTTCTTTTACCAAAACATTAAATACAGAGGTTTCCGTTCTGATCTTTTTATCAAATTCATCACCGTAAAGATCCCTTATTCCTTCAGGTGTATGCAGCAGATTTTCTTTGATCATATATCCTCCTTTAAGGACTGGCGCTTTAGCGTGATAACGTGTTAACTAATTAACATGCTAACACACTGAATTCTCTGTGTCAATACCGGTTTTCACCGGTTGCTTCCCTTTCTTCTATATCTTTCTTCAGTGCATCAAGGTAAGGGACGAAAACTCCTTCGTTCTGTTTGATGATGAAATCAGGGTTCAGTTCTTCGTATCTGAATGATTTTCGATCGTTGTCCTTAAAGGCCCTGTCCCAGAAGAACTTGAACATATCAAAAGGCAGGTAATAAAGGATATCACGCGTAGAAAAATAAATAAGAAAAAACGAAACACCGCCCTGTTTTTCGAAATGTTCCATGAATTCAACCTGATGTTCATGGATATTGGCGAGCGGGAAACGGTCTTCTCTGCATTCCTTTGCATCAAAACAGACCGGTATCCCCTGGACGGCTCCGATATAATCGACGGTACTTTTCTGATCAAAGTACGCCAAAGTGATCTGAGATCCTTTCGGACTCATTTTGATTGGAGTGATCGGGGTCGGTATCTTTTGAACAATGGCCAGACCCTGTTCTTTGTATTTTTCGTTTGTCTTATTGATCAGATCTTCAAGATAGGAGCCGCGAAGGCCTCTTGTTTTCCAAGTGCTCATCTAAACCTCTATGACCAGGTCGTTCCATCCGGGAATGTCGCATTTTGAAGGAAAGACCAGTTTGTAGGCGGTCAGTTCCTGGTTGTAACGATCATATTTTTTGTTAAAAGAAGGATCTCCGTACTTTGTGTCACCAAGGACCGGATGACCGATGAACGCAAGATGGGCTCTTATCTGATGTGTCTTACCCGTGATGAGCTCGATGTCCGTATAAGTTCTGTCATCTTCAATCCTTCGCGGGATCATGCGAGTGACTATCTTCTTTGCTCCTTCACGGTTTTCTTCATAGACCGTGACCTTATTTGTCTTTTCGTCTTTTATCAGAAATCCGGTAACGGTGGATTCTTTATCTATCTTTCCCTTGCAGACTGTTCTGTAATATTTTTTTATTGATCGATCGCGGATAAGATAAGAAAGTGTTTTGGCACCCTTTAAAGATTTGGAGCACATTACAAGTCCCTGCGTGTTACGGTCAAGTCTGTTCATTATCGACGGTCGGAAATGTGCAAGAGTTGTTTTGTCGATCCGGCCGTTATCAAGAAGATAACCGATCAGGTATTCGTTTAATGAAAGGTCTTCCTTTGAAGCTTTCTGGGAAAGGATTCCGTACGGTTTGAAGAAAACGATCATATCATCGTCTTCGTAAACAGTGCGTATACCTTTAAGACTGCCGAAGGCATCCTTATAGATATCGAGATCTTCCGAATCCGGTTCGCCGCAGAATCTCGCGAAGGTCTCATCGGAAAAGAATATCTTTACGATATCTCCTTCTTTCAGTATATCTCCGGCCTTTGCGCTTTTTCCGTTCACGGTGATGTTCTTTTTACGTAACATCTTAAAAATGAACGGATCTGAAATAAGACTCATCAGCCTTTTCAGATATTTATTCAGTCTCTGGCCTTCTTCGGCGGAGCTTATCTTGAATTCTTTCATAAAGCCTCCGTCAAAGAATTATCTCATAAAGAGAGATCCTGATCCCGTCATCACGTCCGGGATCTTTGTTCAAAGAAGCTTTTTCGTTTAATGAGTTCAGCATTTTCAGGTAATCATCGATCTTTGTGCTGAAACATGTAGTAAATCCGTTGTGGCCTGCCTGTTTTAACATGGCGTTAACATGCTCGGAACATTGTTTTGCATCAAATGAAGGATCTCCCGAATATCCGATGATCACGCCTTCTTTTACGGTCATATGATAAACAGCAAAGTTTTTCTTATATGACGTAAAATACATATCATACATTGAAATAAGATTGTTATCGGATCCGTTTATCAGATCGAAAAGCTTTTGATCTGCGCCCTTGGCTCTTATAAGCATGATCAGACTGACGAGGCTTTTGCTGGCGGGCAGAAGGCCCAATATGCCCACTATTGTAAGAAGATTCTTCCTTGTTCCGGTAGTGAGATATCCTGTCAGGATGATACCGAGTGATAAGGTAAAGAACACTGCCGTGATGATAGCTGTGTTAATCCTTTTTGTCTTCAGATATTGAAAATTACCTTTTATCGATCTTTTAAACATATTTCACCAATATATCGTGATAGTCGCTGATACAGTAATCCGCACATTCTACCTTTTCATCCCATTGCTTTTCGGAATAGTCATCCCTTACTGCACAGGTTTTCATCCCGGCGGCTTTTCCGGCTTCTATGCCTCTGACGAGATCTTCAAAAACCAGGCAATACCGCGGATCGACACCGACCTTATCCGCAGCGGACAGATAGCATTCCGGATCGGGTTTTCCTTTATTAACATCTTCTCCCGATATCACAACATCAAAAAGATCGTATATATCATGTTTTTTCAAAACCGTCTGTAAGAGTTTTTTTGAATTGCTCGAACATATACCGAGACGTATTCCATTTTCTGAACAGTAATCAAGAAACTCGATCCCGCCTTCTTTTACAAACACTTCATTGGCATATTTATCGAACGCCATGTCATTCCACATCTTTATTATATCTTCCGGAGATTCCTTTATCGAAAATCGTTCCTTAAAATAAAGAGCAGTCTCGACAACGCTCATACCTTCGATCTTGCTTTGAAGATCCGCGGGCCTTTTTATCCCGAACCGCGAAAGATATTCATCGTCTATACTGCCCCATATCCACATGGAATCAACCAGTGAGCCGTCAAGATCAAAAAACACGGCTTTTATATCCTTCAAATCCGGCGGATTATAGCCGGTAACAACTTTATCGTTTATCATATCTTTTCTTTTTAGTGTCTGTTTTTCCGAAGATCTTTTTATATGCAAAAAGCATGAAGACCAGCAGCATAGCGGCGCTTCCCGCAAATATCGAGACGGCTCCCGCATTAGACACGGCGGCCTCTCCGGGATCTTCTTTCAGGTGGTCATATGTAATGGTGTTGAAAATTTTGTCTTCGGCGGCCTCTCCCGTTTCCGAGATCTTATCAACCCTGATGTCCTCTGAGTTATTGATTCCGGTAGACTGTGCATCTACACTGAGATTGGATGCTTTGATATTAAGAACATTACTCAAGGTGATCTTGTCGAAACTGTTTACTGCCCCGGTAACTATATTCAACTCTTTATTTGCGGGTACATCAAGTGCAATGACATTATCGGAAAGAGATACGTTCCAGGATGATCTCGGCCAATCCTGTAAAGGCGCAAAAGTAAGGCCCCCGTCGAGGCTTACCATATAGTATAAGATATAACTGTCCTTATCTACGGCATGCATGTTGATAGTTACTTTGTTCTGTGCGGCATCAACCGAAACCAGAGATATCTCATTAACTTCGGGTTCTGTCTCATCCGGTGCAACAATGCTTTTCTTGGTCTTATAAGTACTTGATTTATAATTCGAATAATCCACACCGAGTTTTGTGGACTTTAATTGTAATGTCTTGGCAAGGGCCTCTCCGTCTTTTATTCCGAAATTGACCAAAGCTGCATTTAAAGCCGCTTTTTCTCTGACCGGAATGATAAAGCTGTCTCTTGAATTATCCATGTGGCAATGTTCGATGATACATGAAGGTATACCGTATTCACTGCTCATCCTTATGACACCGTAATAATCTCCGGATTTACCGAGCCTTGTCTTTATACCGCGATTGAAAAGACCCATCGCGTCAAAGTTCTGCATGACATTGTCGGCATAAGCATACATCTTATTGTAATATTTCTGCTGTGAAGGGATCCAGACTTCCGAACCGTAGATGGTATGAAGACTTGAAAGATTAAAATGCAGCGAGATAAAATAATCCGCATTAACGGCCTTGGCAAAATCTACTCGCTGCTGCAAAGTAAGTGCCGCATCGTCCTCTCTGGTAAGATAGACCGTAACACCGTCAAAATACTCAAGATATTCTTTCATAGCCTTGGCTACCGCAAGGTTGAGATTCTTTTCTATGTATTCTCCGAATGTACCGCCGTCCTGATCACCGCCGTGACCGGGATCCAAAACTATTATATATCCCATATTTCTCCTTGATATAAATACCAAAATCACCGGCATTAAGCCGGTGAATGTTTATGATAATAGATCTAACTTTAAATCGTCTCCGTTAGTATTCGGTCCGGGAGGAACCTGAATCCCGCCGGTAGATGCCGCAGCCGGCATCGGAGCCTGTGCGGGGATATCTTCGTTATCTGTCGGGAACTCTTCTCCCTGTTCCTCATCCAGATCCATATATTCAAGATTCATTTCCGCAGTTTCTTCGGGAACTGACGGAGGATTAAGATCGTTTCTGTTAGATACTACCGTCTCATAATACTGTGCAAGCTGTGAATAGAAATTTTCATATGTAGACTGCGTTATACGCATGGTGTCCGCAACTATCTGTTCATATCCCGCAAGCATATTATCCATATACTCTACTGCGGCGGACCTTACGGTATTAGCTTCATAAGTGGCATTCGTAAGGATCTCCTGAGCCTGAACATAAGCACTTTTAACGACTTCATCCGCCTGAGCATAAGCCTGTTTCATTATCGCATTTTGCGAAAGCATCTCGCTCGTACGCTGTGCGGCATCATCAATAAGAGCCTGAGCTCTTACTTTAGCGTCTTTGATAATGGCTTCTCTGTTGGAAACAACTTTCTGATACTTAGCGAGTTCCTGAGGCGTCTTGCTGCGAAGTTCACGCAACAACTCGTCAATCTCCTCCTTATTGACAACTATCTTGGTATTTGAAAGAGGCTGATATTTACAGTTATCCAAATACTCGATTATATCGTCAATTAGTTGTTCGATTATGTTACTCATAATATCCCCCGATTGGAATCTTTATACTTGTCATAGACGGCATCTGCAACAAATTTGGGAACACAGGGACTGACATCGCCTTTAAAACAAGCTATTTCCTTTACCGCGCTCGAACTCAGATAAGCATATTCAAGACTGGTGGTAAGGAATACGGTATCAACCTTTCCGTCGGAAATAAGCCGGTTGGTCTGTGCGTTCTGAAGTTCATATTCAAAATCGGTAATGGCCCTGAGACCTCTGATTATAACATGAATATCCTTGGAAGCACAATAATTGACAAGCAAACCGCTAAAGGATTCCACTTCTACATTGGGAATATCCTTGAGCGCTTCTTTCAACATTTTAACACGTTCATCTACCGAAAACAATGCTTGCTTACGTTTATTGTCAAGAACGCTGACGGTGAGCATATCGAACATTGCCGCCGCTCTCTTTATCACATCGATATGTCCGAATGTTACGGGGTCAAAACTTCCGGGATAAACGGCTTTTTTCATATGATCCTCCTGAAAAATGAATGCTTGTTTGTCTTATATTCTTTGATCTTTATGATCTCAAAACCGTCGTATTCAAAAGTTTTATCGATCGCGGATTCCAGTACTATCAGTGTATCTTCGTCTACGAACGATGCATCTTTAAGAAAAGAAAAGAGTCTTTCCTCATAGCCTCCTTCATAGGGCGGATCGATAAATATAATGTCGACATGTTTTCTGTCTATCCTTGATATGGCAGAAAATACATCACCTGATATGATGGTCGAGCAATCCGTGAGTCTGGTAAACTTAAGATTGTCGTTAATGCATTTTATCGATTCGAGATCTTTGTCAATAAAATACGAATGTACAGCGCCTCTGGACAATGCTTCTATGCCGAGAGCTCCGCTGCCGGCAAAAATATCCGCCACAACAGCACCGGGGACATCATTCTGAATAATATTAAACAGTGTTTCCTTGATCCGGTCAAGTGTCGGGCGGGTATTGTATCCGCGTGGTGTTTTTAATTGTAAGGATCTGCATTTTCCTGCAATGACTCTCATGCTATCTATAAACGTATCTTCGTTCCCTTACCGTCTCTTCTTGATAATTTGACTCTGTAAAGATCGAACGGCTTTTCGTCTATTATAACATTCGGTTCCGAAGAAGCACTGGTAAAGAATACATTTTCCACGGTATCTTTGGGTGACAGTTTCATACCCCTTACTCCCACCGCAGTCTTTTTCTTTTCGGGTATATCTTCAATGCCGAACCTGATGAAATATCCGTCCGCGGTCTTAAGCACGATCTGTTTCTGGTCTGTAAGGGCGCATACGGATATCACTTCATCACCGTCAAGAAGTTTGGTCGCACTGATGGTCCTTCGTGTCACATCAAATTCTCCGCCGTCAACTATCTTCATCATCGACAGTTTAGTTACGAATATAAGATTATACAGATTCAGACGGCTCTGCGATTCGCATGCGACAACATATTCTTTTTCGGTATTGTAATTACTGATATTGTCTATCGGAACGCCTTTATCCTTATATTTTCCGAACGGTATATCCATGACTTTGACGGTATGCATATCCCCGGTGTTCGTAAAAATACATATCCTGCCTGTGTTTTTGCAGTTAACAACGTATTTATAGTCGGTAAATACGTTTTCGATATTTCTCTCATAAGTGGCCATATCGATGGTCTTGGCATACCCGAAACGATCCATGAGGAACATCACATCCATTTCCTCGATCTGCTTTTCAACGTAAACGGCCTCTTCTACATTATCTATGACGGTTTTTCTCTTGGAAGCAAACCGGCTTTTGATATCATCAAGTTCATTCATGATAACGGTAGCCATGGAATCTCTTCGGTCAAGGATATCTTCATACTTGAAGATATTTGCGAGTGTATCCTCATGCTCATTTATAAGCGCTTCAAGTTCAAGTCCGATAAGCTTATATAAACGCATCTCAAGGATGGCATTCGCCTGTTTCTCGGTGAATCTGAGCTGTGAAGCCATTATCTTGGATTCTTTTGATCTGAAGTTGATACCTTCAACATTTCCCTCAACAAGGCAGGCTTTTGCCATAGGCCTGTCTTTGGATCCGCGAAGGATCTCGATAACCAGATCGATGACATTGCAGGCTTTGATCAGTCCTTCCTGGATCTCCTTTTTCTCAAGTTCCTTATTGAGTAATGTGGTATATTTCCTTCTGGTAACTTCAAATATGAAGTCCACATTGTGGGCTATGATCTGTTTTAATGACATCACTTCCGGTCTGCCGTTAGCGATGGCGAGCATGTTTACCCCGAAAGTATCTTCAAGTCTCGTCTTTTTATACAGCATATTGACGAAATTATCAGCATCGGCATCTTTTCTTAACTCGATAACGATCCTGATGCCTTCTTTTGAAGACTGGTTTGTTATATCCACGATATCCTGAGTCTTTTTGGTCTCTGCCAAAGCCGCAACATCCTGAAGGAATTTGGCTATATTGGCTCCGATCATCGGATAAGGTATCTGGGTGATCACAACATTGGTCTTACCGCCCTTTTGGGGTTCGATCTCGACCTTTCCGCGGATCTTTATCTTACCCTGTCCCGTCTCATATATTTCCCTGAGTTCGTCTTTATTGGTCACGATACCGCCTGTAGGAAAATCAGGTCCCTTGATATATCTCAAGAGCATGGCCGTGGATATCTCTTCGTTGTTCATATAGGCCTTTGTGGCTTCGATCACTTCTCCAAGATTATGCGGAGGTATGGATGTAGCCATACCTACGGCTATACCGTCCGAACCGTTCACAAGGAGATTCGGGAATTTTACGGGAAGTACCGAAGGTTCTTTTTCGGTCTCATCGAAATTGGGTATGAAATCAACGACATCTTTGTCAAGGTCGCTCAAAAAGGCGTTCTGTGTAACTTCCTGAAGACGCGCTTCCGTATATCTCATTGCGGCGGCACCGTCTCCTTCTATATTGCCGAAGTTACCGTGTCCGTCGATAAGAGGAAGTCCCTTTTTGAAATCCTGGCTCATCACTACCAGTGCTTCATATATCGAGCTGTCACCGTGAGGATGGTATTTACCCATCGTATCACCGACAATACGTGCCGATTTACGGTAAGGCTTATCGAATTTGATGCCGAGTTCATACATGTCATATAAGACTCTTCTCTGAACCGGTTTGAGCCCGTCTCTGGCATCGGGAAGAGCTCTTGAGATGATTACGGACATCGCATAATCAATGTATGATTTCTGCATCACTTCCGAATATTCGGTCTTTATGATGTTTTCAACAAATTCTTTCTTTTTCATATGGTATGACCACCGTTTATATGTTTACTAAAATGGAAAAGATCACACATCCAGTTCGGCTTCGTTTGCATGATCGTAGATGAATGCCTTTCTCGGAGGAACCTCGGTTCCCATCAGCATGGCCGTTACATCCGAAGCCATTCGTGCATCTTCTATCTCAACCTGTTTCAATATTCTTCTTTCGGGATCGAGTGTGGTTTCCCAAAGCTGCTGGGCATCCATTTCTCCTAGTCCCTTATATCTTTGAAGGGTAAACGGTCCTTTATGTGTTTTCCTGTATTCTTCCAGGGCCTTATCATCATAAAGATACTCTTCTTCCCCTTTGGAAGGCATCGCTTTATAAAGAGGCGGCATTGCTATATATACATGTCCCTCATATATGAGTTCAGGCATAAACCTGTAAAAAAGTGTCAGCAGAAGTGTGGCTATATGGGCACCGTCCACATCGGCATCGGCCATGATGATTATCTTGTTGTAACGAAGCTTTGTTATATCAAAGTCGTTGCCGTATCCTTCCGAAAATCCGCATCCGAAAGCATTGATCATGGTTTTGATCTCGGCATTGGCAAGTACTTTGTCTATCGAAGCTTTTTCGACGTTGAGTATCTTACCCCTTATGGGTAAAATGGCCTGATACATCCTGTTCCTGGCAGTCTTTGCGGACCCGCCGGCAGAATCTCCCTCGACAATGAATATCTCGCAAAGAGAAGCATCCCTCGATTCGCAATTAGAAAGCTTACCGTTCGAATCAAAGCTGTATTTCTGCTTGGTGAGCATGTTTGTCCTGGCTTTTTCTTCGGTCTTTCTTATCTTTGCGGCCTTTTCGGCACAGGATATGATATTCTTCAATCCCTCAAGATTTCTGTCAAAATAACGGGTAAGTTCATCCGTGGTTATCTTGGACACGACTTTCGTGGCATCCTGATTGTCCAGCTTTGTCTTTGTCTGGCCTTCAAACCTCGGATCGGGATGTTTAAGTGAAATGACGGCTGTCATTCCGTTCCTGACATCGGCACCCGTAAAATTGACATCCTTATCCTTAAGGATATTAAGCTCTCTGGCGTAATTATTTATGATGTTGGTGAAAGCGGTCTTAAAACCGGTAAGATGCGTGCCGCCCTCGGCATTATAGATGTTATTACAGAAACCGAGCACATTTTCGTGGAATTCGTTTGTGTACTGTAAAGCACCCTCAACTGAGATGCCTTCGGATTCACCGGAAAAATATACGATGTCCGAAACGCTTTCTGAATTTTTGTTGATATCTCTGATAAAACCGACTATACCGTCAGGTTCGTTATAATCTACGGATTCAGCTTCCTCTTTTCTTAGATCCTTAAAATGGATCGTAAGCGTAGGATTGAGATAAGCGGTTTCGTGAAGACGTGACTTTATCTCATCTTCCTTAAATCTGGTCCTGTCAAAAATGGTATCGTCCGGAAGAAAATTGACTTTGGTACCCGTTCCTCTGGCTTTTCCGACGGGAACGAGCTGGCCTTTGTCAAGCTCAACGGTCGGAATACCTCTTTCATATCTGTCTTCGTATAACATTCCGCCGTTCTTTATCTGAACGGTAAGGTAAGTTGAAAGCGCATTAACTACAGAAGAACCGACACCGTGAAGACCTCCCGATGTTTTATATGCGGAATCGTCAAATTTTCCGCCGGCATGCAGAGTCGTAAAGACAAGACGTTCCGCCGAAACACCCTTTTCGTGAAGACCTACGGGAATACCGCGGCCGTTATCTTCGATCGTAGCAGATCCGTCTTTTTCAAGAGTCACCCATATATCCGAACAAAATCCCGCCAGATGTTCATCGACGGAATTATCTACTATCTCATATATCAGATGATTAAGGCCCTTGGTAGATACCGAGCCTATATACATTCCGGGGCGGCGTCGTACAGCCTCCAGCCCCTCCAGTACGGTGATGCTGCTGGCATCATAAACATTTTTAGACACAGAAATAACCTCTTTATACTTTTAATCTTTTTGTTGCAGTCAAAGCCAGTGATTGAGGACCGATATGGCATGAAACTGATAATGAAAGCGGCGCACTGTATATGTCAAATCCGGGGAAAGATGCTTTGATCTCATCCAGGAATTCCCCGGCAGACTCTTTATTGTTTGAATAAGCCGCATTAATGATCACATTGTCGGGATCAAGCGAGCCGAAACGGTTGATACAATCCTTCTTGATGGCATTGATCATGATCTGTTTTCCGCCGTTCACAGTTCTGGAAATGGCAAAAGCATCCAGTTTTTCACCCTGGATCTGAAGGATCGGTTTGATCTTGAGCATATTGCCGATGGTTGCGGCCGCAGGTGTTATACGACCGCCCTTTTTAAGATATTCCAGTGTTCCGACCATGATATAGATAGTGGAATTGAACTTATCTTCTTCAAGGATCTTAAGTATATCCTTACCTTCTGCCCCCTTATCGCAAAGGGAAAGCGCATCGAGAACCGAAGAACGCTGGGTCACAGAGATCCTTTGGTTATTTACCGGAAAGACACGGCCGTCATAATCTTCGGAAAGCATCCTTGCGGTCTGATATGAGCCGGAAAGACCGGAACTCATGGGAATATATACAACCTCATCATGATCCTTAAGGATATCATCCCAAAATGCGGTCAGAGCTTCGGGACTGGGCTGCGATGTATGTACTTCGGCTCCGCCCAGGAGTTTCTCGTAAAAACCTTCCTGAGTAAGATTTATCTCTTCGAAATATTCCTCTCCGTCGATGATAAAAGGCATCGGCAGAACATAGATTCCGAGTTTTTCGGCCTCGGCTTTTGTAATACCGCTGTTTGAATCGGTCGCAACTGCAGTTTTCAAAGGGATCTCCATTCTGTAATGTGACGAAAAACACAATATGTTGTGCATAAAAGCACATAAATACACAATATAATATTACTGTCAGATCGTCTTAAAGTCAATAAATTTATGAAGATTTTCGGAAGTGTGCTCCCTGATGCCTGAATGGATTTCATTGTCCAGTTCGGGATCATCTTTAAGTATCTCATCCAGATAATCACCGATCGACATTATAAGTTCATGATCTTCGTATATGTCGGCGATATCAAAGGGGATCAGTCCGGATTGTCTGATTCCGAACACATCACCGGCTCCTCTTATCTTCAGATCTTCTTCGGCTATCCTGAAACCGTCATTGGTGGAATTCAGAACAGACAGTCTTTTATTTTCCTTAGCACTGTCGGAACCGTCTATAAAGATAGAATAAGACTGATCCTTACCTCTTCCTATACGTCCCCTTAGCTGATGAAGCTGGGCAAGTCCGAACCTTTCGGCGTTTTCGATCATTATAACGGTCGCATTCGGAACATCTATACCTACTTCGATCACGGTTGTCGATACCAGGATATCGATATTACCTTTAGAAAAATTATCCATGATTTCATTTTTGACCGCATCTTTCATCTTGCCGTGAAGATGCTCTATCCTGACATCCTTCGGAAACAGATCCTTTATCTTTTCCGCATAATCGGTTACGTTTTCGACATTCTCGAGACCCTCGGATGGTTCTACCAAAGGACATATGATATATGCCTGGTGACCCTTTTTGATCTCATCGTTAATAAATTTATATGCCGTATTTCTGTAAGAGGTTCCGACAACACAATTTTTAATTTCAAGACGCGATGAGGGTTTGCTTTTTATGACCGAAAGACTCATATCCCGATAAAGTACGATCGAAAGAGTTCTCGGTATCGGCGTGGCGCTCATGGCCAGGATATGCGGAGAACGGGACTTTAACGACAGTGACTGTCTTTGTCTAACGCCGAATCTGTGCTGTTCGTCAGTTATAACAAGCGCAAGATCCTTAAATACGACCTTCTGCTGAAAAAGGGCGTGCGTCCCGATAACCATCTTTATCGAGCCGTCAGATAAACCTGAAAGTATATCTTTTCTTTCCTTTGCGGATGTCTGACCGGTCAGCAGAGCGATCCTTAGATCGATCCCGTTATCTTCAAGAAGGATTTTCAGGTTCTTAAAGTGCATTACGGCCAAAAGCTCGGTCGGAACCATCATTGCGGACTGGAATCCGTTATCGGCACAAAGCATCATCGACAAAAAGGCTATGATGGTCTTTCCGCTTCCGACATCTCCCTGAATGAGACGGTTCATAACATATCCGCCTGTAAGGTCTTCGGTTATGTCCTTAAACGCATTTTTCTGACCGTCGGTAAGTTCAAAAGGAAGTTTTTCTATGATCCTGTGGGGCAAAGCGGTCTCGATCATGGAAAATCCGCTTTTTTCCGCTATCTTCCTGTTTGAGAAGGATCTTATCATCATAAGAAAAGTGATAAGCTCATCAAAAGCAAGTCTTCTCCTGCATCTTTGGATATGTTCCTTATCCTTGGGAAAATGAATACCCGCTACTGCTTCTTTTCTGGGACACAGATCAAAGCGTTCTATGGCATCTTCTGGAAGATATTCCCTGAACAAAGAGATCTGACCGTTCTCGTACATGCATCTTTCAACGCTTTTTTGAACAACTTTATTTGACAGCCCCTTTGTCAGTCTGTATACAGGCCAAAGTCCTTTTTTGAGAACACTGTAATCTTCTTCTGTAAATAACTGAGGCTGTTCCATCTTAAGCCGTCCGTTCTCGTTTAAGAGTTTTCCTCTGAAGATATATACGGCTCCTTTGACCAGCTTGCCTTTATAATAGGGAACATTGAAAAACGTCAGGCGGATAACTTTATTTCCGTCTGTTACAGTACCGGTCCCTATGACCAGATTTCTTAATTTTTTCCATTTGAAATCTTCCGACACGAAAAGGCGGTAAGAACAGATTTTCCCGCAGCATCCCGGATCGGGTGTGACGGGTTCTTCGTATTGAACATAAGAACGCGGATAATAGCTTAAAAGATCTTCAGCTGAAAAAACGCCGAGTCTGTTGAAATACCCGGCAGTTTTTTCTCCGATACCTTTTATGGATTTGATATCCTCGTAATCTTTCATAGAACCGATCTATTCGGCTGAAACAATGAAATAGTAAATAGGCTGGCCGCCATACTGAAGATCAACGTCAACATTCGGGAACGCTTCCTGAACAAGCTCGTTTAAAGTATTTGCTTCATCTTCCGTTATTTCGGCGCCGTAATATATGCTGATGATCTCTTTGTCGTCATCGATCATATCCCTGATCATCTCAAAAGCTGTATCGATATAGTTTCTTCCGACACTTAAAATGCCCTGGTCACCTATACCCATATAATCGCCCTGATGGATCTCCATATCATCTATGACCGTATCCCTGACCGCATATGTGACCTGACCGGTGGAAACGTTTTTGATCTCGCATTCCATAGTTGCCGCATTATCATCGGGATTCATATCGGGAACATAGTTTATTACGGCCGTTATACCCTGAGGAACGGTCTTGGTAGGAATGACAATGATCTTTTTGTCTTCGGTCATGCTCTTGGCCTGATTTGCCGCCATGATGATATTCTTGTTGTTGGGCAGGATATATATCGTATCGGCATTTACCTTATCGATCGCATTGAGCATGTCCTCGGTCGAAGGATTCATTGTCTGTCCGCCTTCGATGATATAATCGACCCCGAGGCTTTTGAATATCTCATTTATCCCGTCACCGACCGAAACGGCGATAAACGCAACATCTTTATGTTCCATGGGAACTTCATCCGTTGCTCCTGCAGCATCGGAAGGATTCTTTGATTTGCCGTCATGCTCAAGACGCATGTTGTCGATCTTGATGCTTGATAATTCACCGTATGTAAGTGCTTTCTGGACAGCAAGACCGGGATCGTTGGTATTAACATGTACTTTAACTATATCTCCGTCCACGACACATGCTATGGAATCACCGATGGATTCGAGGAAAGCCGTAAGATCCATCTGTGTCTTAACATTAAAAGTCTTATGAAGGCTTATTATGAATTCTGCATTATACGTATATTTAAGTTCGGGCTCAGCCTCCTCGGCCTCGGTCGAAGAACCGCTTTCTGCGGAAAAATCAAGGGAAACTTCTTTTCCTAGGAATGCATCAAGCGCTCCCTTCATGACTTCCATAAGTCCCTGTCCGCCGGAATCCACAACACCGGCCTGCTTTAAAACGGGAAGCATATCGGGTGTCCTGGCAAGGACTTCATCACCGTAGTTGATTATACCGGTAATAAACTCTTCAAGATCATCGCATCCGTTACCGGCAAGTTCCACGGCTTTATCGGACATACCCTTTGCCACGGTGAGGATAGTTCCCTCTTTGGGCTTCATAACGGCTTTGTAAGCGGTTTCAACGGCCTTTATCGTAGCTTCCGAAATCTGCTTGATATCAACCTGCTCACTATCCTGAATGGATTTGCAAAATCCCCTCAACAATTGCGAAAGGATCACACCCGAATTTCCACGGGCACCCCTTAACGATCCTGACGAAATGGCCTTGCAAAGAGATCTCATCTCTATATCATTTGTCGACATCAGAGAAGAAACGTCCTTTGCCGCAGACATTATAGTCATGGTCATATTTGTACCGGTATCTCCGTCAGGTACGGGAAATACATTAAGTTCATTTATCCATTCTTTTTTTGTTTCAAGATTTCTTGCCCCTGACAGGAACATCCTGGCAAGTAATGATGCATCAATAGTTGTATTAGACACGATAATCCTCCTAATCGATCACCTTAACACCTTCTACAAAGATGTTTATGTTTGAAACCTCGATACCGGCAAATTCCTCTACCTTATATTTAACGGTACTGATAAGGTTCTGTGATACCGATTGAACGTTAACTCCATATGCTACTATGATATGAAAATCAATATTCAGTTTGTTGTTCTTGACGGATACGATGATTCCCCTCTTTATATCTTCAAGCTTAAGGAGTTTAACAAGTCCGTCTTTAACATTGAGTCCGGCCATACCGACGATACCGAAACATTCCATTGCGACCGCACCTGCATACTGTGCGATAACATCGGAATTGATCGAAACCGAACCAAGGTGCGTATTCATGCTGGTCTCTTTGGTATACTTCATTACAGTATTTTTCTTCATAAATACCCCTTTCGTAATTTAAGCCTAAACAATTATACTATTAAAGAATGAAAAAGAAAACATTAAAAATTCTGCTTGCAATATTGCATTTCTTCTGATAATATAACAATGTTGCTTTAGAATAAGAAGATAGGAGGTGCTAATATGGCTAAATGTGATATCTGCGGTAAAGGCGTTCATTTTGGTAATAACGTAAGCCATTCTCATAGAAGATCTAACAGAATTTTCCGTTGCAATGTCAGAAGCGTTAAATGCAAGGTTAACGGAGCAGCTAAGAGAATGCACGTGTGCACTAACTGTTTGAAGTCAGGCGCCGTTGAGCGTGCATAGATGATACGCATATTTAAAGAGTCGCCATAATGGCGACTCTTTTTTTGTTATCATATTATCTTTGATTCTTCGTAATTCTTTTTAAGTTCATCATAGACCTGGTTTATCTTGAGCACCATGTCATGATCTCCGCCCATATTATCCGGATGGAATATCTTAAGAAGGTCCTTGTATCGTTTTTTCAATGATAAAAGGGAATTGACACCCTGAAACATGAACACAACGATCTCTTCGTTCTTAAGCTGTTTGACAGAATCACCTATCCGAAGACTGTCCTGCTCAAACTGTTTCCGTGCTTTTTCAAGCGCACGCCTGTCAGCCTCAAGAGATTCAAAGCCGTTTTTCAGAATATCCATCTTTTTTTCGAAAAACAAAGCATCCTGCTTGAGACGAGCTCTTTCGGAAACTATTTTTTTATTTACATCATCTGATTCTTCACGAAGTTTCTGACGGTCCTCAAGAACTTTCTTCCTTAATTCCTCAAGTTCTCTTTTTTCCATCTCGATACGGATGTTTTCTTTGAACAAAAAAGCCTTAAGTTCATTAAGTTCTTCCAAACTGCCGTTGGCAAGTTTCTTTTCGAACTGTTGAGATTCCTCGTTTATCTCATATGTAGCCATTAACAGGATCAATCCTTTTTCAAATCTGGAAACGCAATATCCTTGGAAACTTCATCATCCATCATCTGCTCTTTCGGAGTCGTAAATCTGTCTACAAGATCCGGAACCGCATCTATGATCTTCGTCAGAGTATCCTGGTTCTTTACATTTACAAGCTTAGTCTGTCCGTTTTTTATTACAAGAACGGAATTGGGCGATTCCTTTCCCCAGAATCCTCCGCAGGCACCGTTCTTTTTGTCGTTTGTGTTGGCACCGGATGCGCAACCGAAGCTGACATCAACAAGCGGAACGATTATCGTATCGCCGATAACGGTAGGTTCTCCGACAACAGTTTTGGTCGAAACCACCGAATTCATTCCTTTCATCAAAGAATCAACTATATTTCCAAAATTTCCGTCAGCCATGATCATTTCTCCTTTTTAATCATTTTGAGGATCTTTTTGACATTTTTGTCGAAATAAATTCTTAAGGCGCCGAATAAAAGAACAAATACAAATATCCGGCCTTTTACATATATATCAGCATCTATGATGTCTTTTTCGAATTCGGGAGTAAGTACAAAACTCCTGCCAACCTTGGGATACAGCACGGAATAAGCTGAAAAGACCATGCCTACGGTGTCCGGAGAATCTTCTTTTCCGAAGATCACATTACCCCTTATCTTTTTCGGAAGTATACTTTTCAGAATGCTTATGAGTTTGTTCTTACATAACGAAAAGGCACTCCGGAATTCATCACTGTTATATATATCTATATAGTACTGAGTGTTTTTCCTGATATCATCAACTTTATCCCTGGTGTTGATGAACTTTTGTCTTATACCGGCGATAAGCCCGTTAAACCTTTCTTTAAAGCTCTTACGCGGTTTTTTGTTCTTACTCTTTTTTTCTTTTTTATCCTTCTTCTTTTTATTATCCTTGTTATCGGGTATTTTTTCAATACCCGTTGGGGAATCCGGTTCATCGGTCCTGAGATCTTCGGAAGGTTTTTCTTCAGTAATTACGTTTTCATCAGGGCCGGGTTCATGATATTCTACAGGTCCTTTATCTTCTTCGGTTTTTTCTGTTTTTGAAGCCTTGTCTTTCTTATCTTTTATTTCTTTTTTTCGCGGAAATACTTTAAAAACAAAAAGCCTTACACGTAATTTTTCATCGGAAGGCATGACAAAAAGTACATTCACAATATGAAGAAGCCAGGTGACCTTTACATTAAGATCATAGGAAAATCCGGCTTTATCGTCAGCTTTTGCCTTTAACCTGTATCTTACCGGAACAAAAAGAACGATCAGTATGATCAAAAGAATAAGTCCCAGGAGACAAAGGATCGTAATTCCTATAATTTTCAGGATTAGCAGTATAACAGGAAGCATAAAATTAATCTAAGAAAAGTTTTCCGTTTTAGCCTTCAGTTTCAAAAATTTCTTAACGGAGGCTTGGCCGGTACGAAACATGCTTTCCTTAACCATATCGGTGACCAGTCCCGCCGCTTCATCGAAAGTCCTGGCTATGCCTACTATAACGGGCGGATGTTTCCGGTAATAAGGCATTTTAAGGAATGCTGCATTCATTATCTCTACCTGATCGGGGTCGGACGATAACATGACAACATAAATACCGAGCAAACCTTTGTGCAGCTTTAAAGACAGTTTTATCTTATCGGGATCCTTGATGCTGTCCGATACATAAAGATATTTATAGTACCTCATTTTGGGCTCCTTGCAATATATGATACCACATGTGGTATAAAATCCAAAGTAAAATATTGACTTTATACATAATTCTTTTATACTTATAGAAGGAATGTTTATCTTTAGGGAGGGGTCATGAAGGATATTGCTACTTTAGCACTCCAACATGAAATGGAAATCGCAAAAGATGTTACCAATTCGGCCGGTGACGTTATCGTCAAAGCCGGAACCAAGGTATCCGATTATACCATCCAGAAGCTTAACAGGCATAAGATAATGGCTGTTACGATCATGGAGGATATAGATTATGCGGTTACATATTTTGAAAAAATAAGACTTTCCGAAGGATTTAAGAATTTCGAGAATGATTATCGTAAGTATCTTGAAGAATACAAAAAGATAACCGATGATTTCATGAACAACAATTCTCCCATTCCGATAGATTCGCTCATGAACATCTATCATGAGCTCACCTCGCCGATTAAGGAATGTGCAAAGATCCTTGATTATCTTTATAATATGCTTCCCACGGAAGATAATCTCACATATGCCCATTGTTTTAATTCGGCTTTGATCGCCGGAGTCTTCGGACAATGGCTCTGTCTTAAACCCGATGAGCTCGAGATCCTCATTCAATGCGGATTCTTATATGATATAGGTAAGTTAAAACTCCCTTATGAACTTATCTGGAAACCCGATAAGCTCACTCCGGTAGAGTTCGCACAGATCAAAACGCATACCATATTGGGATTTCAGATCCTGAAGGATCAGCCGATAAACGAAAATATATTGAAAGCAACGCTTTCACATCATGAGAAATTTGACGGAACGGGTTATCCGAGCAGACTTCATGACGAACAGATCAACAAATATGCCAGGATAATATCGATTATCGATGCTTACGAAGCAATGACTTCACCCAGAACATACAGGCAGTCAAAGCATCCATTCCAGATCATAGAGATATTCGAAAACGATTCCTTCAAATATGACAATAACATCCTGAGACCTATACTCTACCGTCTCGGAAATCATCTGATAGGATTGCAGGTTCTCCTGAGCAATGATATCAAAGCAGAAGTCGTTCTGATAAACCAGGCAAGAATGTGCCGTCCTCTTCTGAAAGACAGCAGTGACACGTTCATCGATCTGCTTAACAGAAGAGACCTGCAGATAATGGCGATATATTAAAAAGGAGCTTTAAAGCTCCTTTTTTATTCGGGTTCTATCGTGATCCCGTAATATGCATCAAAAATCCTTTTGGCTATCGGTACCGCATATTCTCCTCCGGCGCCCGCGCCTTCCACTATTATCGTTATACATATATCCGGCTCGCACTTTTCTTTTCCGTCATATAATCCGGCATATCCGGTAAACCATGCGTGAGATTCACCTTTTACTGAACCGTATTCCGCAGACCCCGTTTTACCGCAAGCATAATAGTTATCATTCTTCAGTCGTTTTCCGGTTCCT
The DNA here is from genome assembly GCA_024682115.1 of Lachnospiraceae bacterium. Taxonomy (GTDB): domain Bacteria; phylum Bacillota; class Clostridia; order Lachnospirales; family Lachnospiraceae; genus JAILLW01. Next base: position 152,414 of record JAIKZO010000058.1, on the reverse strand, counting down.
TCTTTCACAACGGCTTCCATCATTTCTCTCAGGACCTTCGCTTCATCAACACCCATGATGCTGCCGTATTTTTCGCTCTTATAACTTTTTATGCTCTTACCTTCACAGTTGGCGATCTTTTCCACGACATAAGGTTTCATAAGAATACCGTCATTTGCTATCGCGCAGGTGACCATATTAAGATGCATTACCGATATCCCGACCGGCCCCTGTCCAATTGCGATCTGGATCATATCGGCATCTGGCGTTTCGTCATTGACATTCAAACGGCTTACGGCACAGTCAAAATCTTCCGTAGGAAGCTCACTGTTAAAGAGCATCTGATCCAATGTCTGACCGAATTTGTTTTTATTAAGGTTCATACCTATATTTGCAAATGACGAATTGCAGGATTTTGCAAAAGAAGTTGTAAAATCAAGGCTCCCGTGCACCGAGCCGTGATAACACTGTATCCTTTCATCTCCTTTTGAGAACGAACCCGTACAGTTATACCTGTAGCTGTTATAATTCTCAGGGTTTTCTTTTATGTATTCAATAGACGTAAGGATCTTGAACGTGGAACCGGCAGGATAAAGTCCCTGTGTTGCCCTGTTGACAAGTACACCGGTTTCGGTATCTTCAAGATAAGAATTCCAGTTTTCCGCGATAAGCGCGGGATCGAAATCCGGTTTTGAAACCATGGCGAGCACTTTTCCGGTAGAAGGTTCGGTAACGATAACGGCACCTCTGTATACGCCGAGTGCATCCGACGCGACTTTCTGAAGATTTACGTCAAGTGTAGTGTAAACATCATCGGCCGGATATTTTTCATTCTTCTGATCTTTTTCGGCTTTTACGGATACGGGAGCATTTGTATTGATCAGATAATAGTTATATCTGTCTTCTATACCCATTCTTCCGTTGATGGAGTATCCGACCACGTGCGAAAAAAGCTTCCCGAATTTATAATCTCGTATCTCCGTTCCGCTACCGTCTACATATGAGGAAACAAGCACCTGCCCGTCATTTGCATAGATCGATCCTCTGATGTTCTTCTTTGCCAGTACTTTCGCTCTCGTATTGTAACTGTTGGAGATCAGTTCGATCTTATGCGTTACCGAGTAATTGACGATATATACGGACATAGCCGCAAATAATGCGATAAAGAAACAGGTCACCACAAATATCTGCAGGTTAAATCTTCTTTTTCTTTTTTTCTTTTCTTCTTTGTTCTTCTTCATGTTCTTCTTCGTTGTAATAGATGGTTGTATAATCTTCAAGTTCGAAGTCATTCGAAACTCTTATATCGATATCGTCATCTTCTGCCTGTGGATCTTCTTCGTATGCATGGATATCCCCGTCATATCCCTGCCGATCCGGATCATAGTCGTACGGGTCTTCTTCGTATTCATACAGATCAACTTCGTGTTTATACTTAACTTCCTCATAAGTATGTGCAGTTTTACTGTATGGAGGCCGTGCATCCTTATTTACATGAGAAGCTTTTTTACGTGCAGGCTTTTCATCCTTATATTCATAAGAATCATCCTCATATGCCAGGATATCATCTTCGTAATATTCTTCTGAAGCTCTCTTCTCTCTAAGCTTCTTTTTGCGAAGTTTTTCTTTTCTTCTCTTTTCCTTTTTCTTACGGATCAGTTCTTCTCTTCTCTTTTTGGCCTTGGCAGCCTCATCTTCCCTTATCATATACAGACCTTCTATGATCGCGAACATGACGAGCGTAGTCAGTATGGACGATCCTCCGTAACTGACCATAGGAAGCGTAACACCGGTAAGAGGGATAAACTTCGTACCGCCACCGACTGTCAGGAAAACCTGGAAAATATAACATATTCCCAATCCGAAAGCGATAAGACCGTAAAAACCGTTACCAAGATCGGATGAGATGATCATTATCATAATGAAGATACTTACGCAGACAAGCAGCAGACATATGCCGAAAATGATACCCATTTCTTCCACGATGGCCGAAAAGATAAAATCATCCTCAACGAACGGAATCGTGTTGGGTGTTCCCTGGAACAGCCCGAGTCCCCACATTCCGGCGGAGCTTATCGCGAAAAGAGACTGGGTTATCTGGTATCCGGCCGAATCAATAACGGACCACGGATCGATAAATGCCTGTACCCTCACCTGTATGTGACTGAAAAAATGATAAGCAAAGACAGCCGCTCCGGCCCCCGCCGACAGTCCCAGGGCAAGATAAATGATATTCTTTGTCGCGACAAATACCATAAAAAGATAAATGACAAAGAATATCAGGGCCGAGCCGAGATCCTTATTAAGGACCTGAATACCAACATGGACAGCGGCAACGATAGAAGTAAAGAGCACTTCTGTGATCGAATGGCTTTGGTATAGCGCACTCGCTACAAAGAAAACAAAGATCAGTTTTACGAATTCGGCAGGTTGGAAGGATAATCCGCCGATACTGTAAGATATCTTACTTCCGTAGGTTGTAGAACCGAGGATATAGACAACCCCGAGAAGTAAAATACCCGCTACGGCATAAACCCATTTGAGATTTTTCAGAAGTTTTATATTTCTTATGAAAAAAGGGATAATCAGAGCAACCACAAGAGATGTGGATCCTATCATGAACTGCTTTACGGCTTTTGAATAGTCAAGTCTTGTAAGTATGACAAACGATATGCTCATCAGCATGCACATATTGTTAACGATAAGTCCGTTTGTCTTAGGATACAGCCATTTATAAAGGACTACGGCCATATAAAGAACCATCTGCTGTATCGCATAAAACAAAAGGTAACTGATCTTACCCGTTTCAAAGCAGATGACCATGAATGAACAAAAATGGAAGGCAAACATTAATATATTCTGCCTGATATAGATACCTTTACGTTCCTCTTCATCTTTATGAAGAAAAACCATAAAGCATTCAACCGTATACAATATCATCACGATCGCGATGACATATTTGGAGAACTCATTTATATATGTCTCAAGATTCATCTTATTCTATTCCGCGCTTATAATGGCCGGTAGTATATTCATTTTCACCCGGAAATATTTTTTTATCGTTTTCATGTGTAAAAAGCTCAAGTACTCTTTCGGTCTGAGTAGCCGTCTCATCGGTAAGATCGATCCTTATGTTTCCTTTTTCAAGGAGTTTCCCGGTATATCTGTGCAGTGAAAGCGGAACACTGTTATATATGACATTGGTACAAAGATCACAGTCACAAAGCACAGGAAATGATTTGTCATATCTGTCTTTTATATACGTGAAAGATGTAGTTCCTTCACAGCCGGAAGTTGTATTTTTCACGCAATTGGCTGATATCATCATAGGTATCCTGCCGTAAACGATATATGAAGATATTACATTATCGAAACCCTGTTGGCAAATCCGCTCCATGAGCTGATCTGTCTCTTTTGAGTTGAGTTCATACGAATTGTAAAACTCATCGAACTTAAAGGCGGATGACCCGTGATAAAACATGAAAGCCTCATGGTTCAGGATATACATTCCGCTGTCCAGGACGATCTTCATATCCGTATTCGGAAAATTACTGTTGATATAACCGAAGGATTCATGATTCCTGATCAGTATACCGTCAAAATGATCACCGGAAATAAGCATGTTCAATAACGGTACATGTTTATTTCTCAAAATATAGGGAGTACTTAAGAATACTTCTTTACCCGCAACGGATCCGATATCCTTATATGTTTTCATCGCAAGTGAAGGAGCAAGATAGATCCTTTTTATCTTCTCTTCATTCGAATCAATCACGGTATTGAGTTGTTCTTCTGTTGTCACATACACGTGTATCCCGAATTGCATTTTATGATTTCCTTGTAAAGCCTGTCCAAAAGACAACGTCTGTATTCATTAAGTTTTCCGACACTGATGAAAAGACCGTCGTCCAGATCGATATCGATCTTTGACGGCCTGAAAAAAGTATCACCCGTCTTCGACATCTGTTTTCTCACACTTTCTCTGTCAAGCGGGGAACTCTTTGCCTCATCACTTAAATCACCTGTAAAAACGGTTTTGATATCATTATACGAAGCGTATAAAACCGTATTCTGTCCTTTTTTTACGGATATTCCCATCCCGATATCAAGGACCGGTTTTGTTTTGATATACCTGTCTTCAACCGACCTTAGTATGTCATCATCCGAACCGTTATAGGAAGGTGAATCTATACAGATCATATCTGCGGATCTTTCTTTATGATAATAACCTTCGGATATCCTTGTTCGAAGATACAGATTTTTGATAAAATCAATATCTTCATCTTCAACCCCGTGAAAATCTCCCCGACTGACAAGATCCATGTATTTTCTGTAAAGAGAAGTGACTCCGGCGCTGTATACGGCTTTTTTCATCCGTCCTTCGATTTTGAATGAATCAATCCCGCTTTCCATCAGTTCGTCTATGATGTTCAGCGTACACATATCTGCCATGCTCAGGATATATTGTTTATCTTTACCGTCAACGGAATATGGCAAACGGCAGGGCTGCGCGCACCTTCCTCTGTTTCCGGACCGTCCTCCCAGCATTGAACTGAAAAGGCACATTCCGGAATAGGAATAACACATGGCTCCATGGATGAAACATTCCACCTCGAGCCCGGATCGTTTTTTAAGTTCCCTGATCTCATCAATGGTAAGTTCTCTTGCAGGGACTATCCTGGTCACATTGTAATCCTTAAAAATCGAGGCATCGAATCCGCAGGTAGATGATAGCTGTGTGCTCAGATGGATCGGGAGATCAGGATAAAGACGGTTTATGAGCCGGACTACTCCCACATCCTGAACGATGACACCGTCCAGCTTATGTTCATAAGCTTCTCTGACATGATCGGCGATCATGTCGATCTCATTCGGTTTTATAAGGGTATTAAGCGTCAGATAAACTTTTTTATTGAAAAGGTGAGCGATATCTATGGCTTTAAGGAGTTCTTCTTCATCGAAGTTATCGGCATATGCCCTGGCTCCGAAAGATCTGCCTGAAAGATATATAGCATCCGCACCTGCATTCAATGCACCTAAAAATGTTTTAAAGTTACCCGCCGGTGATAATAATTCGACTTTATTCATGATATCTCTAAATATCGATCCTTACAGATCATCACTGTCAAGAATGATCGTTACCGGGCCGTCATTTACAGACGAAACAAGCATGTTGGCACCGAACTGCCCGGTCTCGACTTTAAAGCCGCGTTCACGGCATTCGGATATGATGAGTTCATATAGCGGAATTGCCGTTTCAGGTCTTGCTGCTTCGGTAAATCCGGGCCGACGCGACTTGCAGTCGGCATAAAGTGTGAACTGGCTCACTATCAAAAACTCTGCGCCGGCGTCTGACGGATTGATGTTCATCTTACCGTCGGGGTCTTCAAACACACGCAATCCGCAGATCTTATTCGCCATCTTGCGTGCGATCTGATCAGTATCATTAACATGAACACCCAATAAAATAAGAAAACCCTTATCAATGGCTCCTACAGTATTTCCGTCTATCGTGACCGATGCTTCTTTAACCCTGGTTACTACTGCTCTCATCCGAATCTCCATCAAATCCAATGTTCAATGACGTAGCCATATCATTTATGATAAGGTTGATAACGGGACCTGTTTCGGAAACTTCCTTTGAAAAATCAAGTCCACCGCGTCCCTTACAGATGACTGTCACTCCCGTCGGCAGTTCTATATTAAGTTTGCCGGCAAATGATGTGATCTCAACATCCATCTGATCACTGTCGGGTTTGGGGATCTTTACATCTATCTTGCTGAAAAGTAAAGAAATATAAGCATTATTGATCCCGGGATGTATCTCCACGATCTCATTCTGAAGAAAATACGAATCCATCTTGTTATTTGCTTCCTTATGCTGCCGTAATTTGTATGAATAACGCTTCATAATAGCAGCAGTAGCTCCGATATTTGCAGCAAAAAAGCCGCAAATCAATGCAAAAAGTCCCAATAATAAGTTTAAGACTGAATTCTTTTTATGGTTCATTTAATTTCCTCCAGTTCTTTAACCGTCTTTGCTATCCATCCTGTTACTCCGTCGGGAAGCCTGTCATCCATGGGTGTTCCGTCATCAAACATCAGATTCGCCTGAATCCCGTTCATCAGACAATGCTGTCCCATTTCAAAACCGAAATTTATCGATGCGATCCCTTTATCCCCGTTCCTTACCCAATCGGGATTATAGATAAAGCAATGTTTCATGGCTTCAAGTCTCGGGAGCCTTGGTTCAACGTTTTCTTTGAAATTATGGAATTCATCTCTTTTCCCGAGAGCAAAAAAGAGATATTTACCCTTCCTGTCATACTCACCCAGGATCTGATCGTCAGGCAGAGCTTCACTCCCAACAGGTATCACAACATCAAAATCATCCATATAGTTATCCATCAGTCTCAATACAAAAGTTGCCCCTGATGAATTCCCGAACAGGAATACGGGACCCGTGATTTCTTTTCTCTCTTTAATATGATCCATGATAAGGGAATGGACCGGATCAAGATAATCGGGGCACCAGAAGCCTGCCGTCCTGCCATCCTCACCTTCATATTCGTTGGCAACTGGTATCAGGATACGTGCGCCTCCCATGCTCTGCTGGTATTTGGGCGACGAATAAAGCTCAGCCCCCGTATAGTTGATACAAAGATCTCCCACAAGAGCGTTTCCAGTTCCGTGAAGAAATACCAGAAGCGGCAGTTTTTTCTTATCTTCCGAATCCCGGTCGGGATCAAAGTAAAAATATTTAAGTTCCATACCGGATCTGTCTTTGTAAACACCTCTGTCAAAAAGATCGAAATATTCACCGTTTTTATAAGTCGGTTCGTATGATATGTGATCTTTTTCATCCATTTCGGCAGCCCAGGGCGGTATCAGTCTTCCTTTTTCTTCCATGTAAAATTCTCCTTTTATTTATTGTTCATCTGAAGCAAACACATAACCGAAGGATCTTATCCTGCGTATGAGTTCACCGGTTGCTTTCGTCGGAATGAGTTCAGTTTCTTCATCGATATTAAGACATATATTTCCGCTCCTTAACATATAGCGGTCGGCCATTACTTGCAGGAATGGTAAAAACCTGTCATCAAACAATGTTGATATAGTCACATCAACGTACATTCTGAAATCATTTCCATATTTCTTTCTCATCTCGGAAGATTCACCGATGGATCTTTCCATGATATATGTTTCAAGCCGATAGATATCCCCGCTTTCCTTTGCAAGGTGAACGATAAGTGGCGGATAAACCATTCCGTACCTTTTATGGTCCCAGCGAAGGAGTGATTCGGCTCCTGTGATCCTGCCTTCATTGTCATACTTCATCTTATACTCGATAAGCAGCGGATTCTCGACATTTTCCGATGATAATTCAAACGATGATGCATCAAGCGCAGTTTCAAGGTCATTTATAAGGAACTTGGTCAGTCGTCCCACATTACCGCTGCATTCGGTAAGTATGACTTTCTCATTGACGTCCTCGGATTCTTTGATCATCCCCACAAGTTCATCCATGGTCTGTGAAAACTCTTCCAACGACCTTTTTTCATACGCGATGAGAAAAGGTGAATAGCAGGCCACAGAGATAATGATATTCATTACCTGAACGATGATTCCCCTCACAGAGCCTGTTGCCAGATATCCGCTAAGGAGAGCCGGTGTAGTCCAAATAACGGAACTTGTAACCTGTGGCATGAACCCTATCTTTGTCATTAAATAGGCATTTGAAAAACAGAGTGCCGGAGACAGTATGAACGGGATGATCATCATAGGGTTATAGATGACGGGAAACCCGAATACCATAAGCTCCGAGATGTTAAATATACATGGGATGGCTGCCATTCGGAAAAGTTTCCTGGTTGAACTTCTTTTCCCGAAAAGAAGCATCGCTATAAGAAGCCCAATAACGCATCCTGTTCCGCCCATAATGACAAATGTGTCAATAAAACTTTTTGAAACAATCTCCCCGGGTAAGATCGCAGTGAACATATCCTCAGAAACCTGGTTAAGAACATTGTTTCCGTGGATACCGAACCACCACATAAAGCTGATCATCACTGTAAAAAGAAGTCCGCTCGAATATGAACGGTGCATCTTCATAAAGAGAGCATCCATCGCATTCATGAAAAGATGCTGTATGCTCTCGGTATGGAATATTACAGTGATAAGATAATTTACCGAGGCAAAGCAAAGCGTCACACCAAGGAACGGAAGTATAACATGCAATGCCGCATTAAACTCTGAGTCTGCTCCGTCAACAAAAATGTCTTTACGTGTATTAAAAAACCTGGCAAACCTGAGATAAAGCATGGAACCGATGATACCGGCAAGCAATGCACTGAATAGCCCTTGTCCGCTTAAAAGTGATCGATCCGGTTCTCCCGTGAAAAATCCGACTATTATAAAAAATCCCGCAAGACATCCCAAAAGACTTCCAAACCTGAAAACCAGCCTTTCGCCTTCTTCCGTCTGGTTCATATAACCTACGTTGATAGCCACTGTAGTGTAGATAGCCAGTATTCCAACGGTCGAAACCTGTATAAGTTGGATTATGACACGAAGAGCTCCGCCAAGGAAGGAATCCAGAAAATCCTGATAAGCCTGAATGGGAAATCCGTTGAGCATTACAGTAATGCTGCCTATAAAAAGGATCGGGATCACCATAGCAAGACTCGCTTTTACGGTGCGGGCTACAAATGATAATTTTCTTATAACGGTATTTTTCATTTCCGCCGTGCCTCACTTACTATCTTTATTATACCGTCCCAATCCAGCTGTGTAAGCATACTCTCGATCTGTAAGATCCAATCCTTGTCAGTATCTGGAAGCATATACCCGTGAAGATCTTTAAGCAGATCATCCATCATACCGTAATCCATACTTCCCGCGATCTCCAGCATGGTCTGATAAGCTTCAATAAGTGAGTCTTCGCTAATCGCGGGAAGAACTTCTTCCTTCCTGTCAAGGAATGTGAGTTTGGAATCAAGCAGACGGTACATATCAAGAAGCTTGTCAGTATTAGTGTTTATAAATTCCATGTCGGATTTTTTTCCGGCATTTTCAAGATTCTTTGCAAGTTCGGATAGTGCAGTGGCGCCTATTATCCTGGCCGAACTCTTTAATGCATGTACTTTCACCGTATAGGTTTCAATGTCTTCGTTTTTCAGAAGGTCCTCGATCTCGTCGGCTTTTGCCTGTGCGGTCTGATGGAAAACAGTGATAACGGATCTGTAACCGTCTTCATTTCCGCAGTTTTTTAGGCCCGCCTGTTCATCAATATCATATACATCCTGAAGGAACGCAATAAGGTCGTCGGAAGAATCGTCCATTACATTATCATCTGTTTTATCCGAAGGCATATCATCATCTGAAGGGGCGATGAGTTTTTCCGAGGGAAGCATCTCACTAAGCAGCTTTTCGAGTTTATCTCCGTCAACGGGTTTAGAAAGATAATCCGTAAACCCAGCCTCCAGATACATCTCTCTTGCACCGGAAACGGCATTAGCCGTAAGCGCAACCGCCGGAACATCTTTATTCGATCCGGATGCGCGTATATTCTTAAGTGTCTCTATTCCATCCATATCAGGCATCATATGATCTATAAAGAGAACATCATAGTGATTTTCCCCAGTAAGAACCAGTGCATCCGCACCTGACATGGCGGTATCTATATTTATGCGTGTCTTTTTTAGAAGACTCTGCATAACTGTAATGTTCATCTCCGTATCATCCACAACGAGAATTTTGGCATCGGGCGCATGGAAAAGCTCATGATACTCGTAATGTGAATCAGACATATCGTTTATACGATCTGAGATGTCGCCGATTTCTTCCCATTTAACAACTTCCTGCTTAACCGTAAACGCAAAAACGGAACCTTTGCCGTATTCGCTCTTAACCTTAAGTGATGTTCCCATCAGATCAAGCAGCTGCCTGGTTATGCTCATTCCAAGACCTGTTCCTTCTATTGTGCGGTTTCTCTTTTCTTCGATACGCTTGTATGGTGAGAACAGATTTTCCATGTCCTCGTCTTTCATACCTATACCGGTATCTTCAACCGTAAATCCAAGATTAATAATTCCATTGTCGTCTTTTTCGAATGAAACTTTGAAATTCACTTCTCCGGTTTCCGTATATTTCACGGCATTTGTAAGAAGGTTCATGACGCACTGTCTTATCCTTATCTCATCACCGGTAAGAATATGCGGGATATGCTCATCAACCGAAACTTTAAATTCCAGTCCCTTCTTTACAGCCCTGTCGCGGATCATATTGACCAGATCATTTATAAGAGATGCCAGATCATACTGAACCGGAATGATCTCCATCTTTCCTTCCTCTATCTTGGAAAGATCAAGGATATCATTGATCAAAGATAAAAGTGTACGTCCAGCCGACATGATATCTGAAGCATATGCACGGATCGGTTTTTCTGCGGACTCGCGCAATATCATCTCGTCCATTCCGAGAACTGCATTTATCGGGGTTCTGATCTCATGCGACATGTTGGCCAGGAATTTACTCTTGGCTTCGTTGGCATTGTCCGCTATCTCTCTTTGTTCACGGAGTTCCTCCATGTACCTGTAATGCTCCGTATCATCTTCGAGTGCATAAAGCTTACCGTAAGTTTCTCCTTTGTATACAAGATCGTTCACCTCGGGTGTGTATATTCGATCACGGATCTTCAATGTTTCTCCGCTTTTTACGGCATCCGAAATGATCGATATGATGTCATAAGGAGTATGAACACGTTTGTTCGATCCGTTAAGGATCACGCCGTTTTCTTTATCTTCATCATTGTCTTCTTCATTTTCCGATCCGCCGTGCAGCGAAAAGAATGATTTAAATTCAGGATAAAGCCTGGTCACCGGTTCGTTGTAATACTGGATCCTCCCGTCATTATCAACGGCTATTATCCCTTCGGATATCCTGTCGATAACGAAATCCCTCGCAATTTCCCTTGTACCCAGAAGATCAAATCCAAGGATCGCGACAAGCGTGAATATACTGCCAAGGAGCGATCCCGGCATTGTAAGGTCGTAGTATCTGGAAATGCTTAAAAAGCCCGATACATGGGCCAAAAAAGCAATGATCTGAACGCCGAACGCAAGTATCAGCATAAAAAGCCGGGATCTTGCAACTTTGTTCCTTTCTCTGCGAAACGCCAAATGAATCCATGTCATTCCTATGATGACAAAAATGAAATTCATTCCGATCAGAAGATCATGTGCATATCCGTTTGTATGATGAAAAGTTGGGAAAACGGGATCAGGAACAAAACTGTATTCGGGATAAAACCAATTGTTGGTGCCTATGCAAAGAACTGCCGCATATATACCTACATGGATCAATACAAGAAAGTCAACGAGTCCTCTTGGTATCTTTTTTCTGCAAAGCCTGGCCGTAAAAAGGAAAAAAGAAAAGACCATCCATATCCTTCCTACATATGAAAGTTTTAGCGCAGTTATATACGCATCTTCAGTCTCTGCCTTCATCTGCAGAAGGTAACCGACATTGCAGATGAATGATGAAATGCAGGTCAAAAAAAGATAAGAATGGATAGGCTTCTTCCATCTTAAGAAAACGATCAATATCTCAACAAACAGTACGGTAATGGTTATATACTGTACTGCAAGTAATATGTCATGAGTACTCACTTTTCCTTGTCCTTCGCTTTATATGTAAAAAAGGTGCCGTAAAGCACCTTAATTTTCAAGTTCTGTTTCAAGTTTAACGATCTTTTTCTGCGCTTCATTCAGATCATGCTGCAGATTCTTAACGTTTTTCTCCGTATTTTCAAGTTTGATCTGGGAAGCGATAAGCTCATGTTTTATGTTATAAAGCTCTTTTTCCTTGTTTTCGATCTCTTCCTGAAGTGATTCTATCTGCTTTTTTGCCTTGAAATAGTCATCTGCGACATTCAGCTGCAAAAGAATGTTCTGCATATCCGAAGACTGACGTTTAAAAGAATCAACTTTATTATATTCAGCGATCTTATTGTTTATGTAAGATGCTACTTTTTGTAGATATTCCTCGGATTCAAAGCCTGAAAGGGTAAGAACTCTTCCGCCGATGATAACCTCGGTATCAGTTTTGTTTGACATAGAATCTCCCCTGTAAACAACTAAGATTAATTATAAAAGCCTTACTCGGGAAATTCAAGCCCGAAATGGGAGTAGGCAAGCGGTGTGACCACTCTTCCGCGTGGGGTTCTGTTGATAAATCCCATTTTTAAAAGATAAGGTTCATTTACGTCTTCAACCGTTGAAGGATCCTCACCAATGACTGCGGCTATGGTATCAAGACCGACAGGACCTCCGTTAAATTTTTCTATCATCGAAAGCAGCATTGCCTGGTCGATATTATCAAGCCCTATCTTATCGACGCCCATCATATCAAGGGCACTGACAGTAAGCTTTTCGTCGATCATCCCGTTTCCGCGGACTTCGGCATAGTCCCTGACTCTTTTGAGCATACGGTTGGCTATTCTGGGTGTACCCCTGGACCTTATGGCCATCTGTCTTGCGCCTTCCGTTTTGATCGGAACATTAAGGACTTTGGCCGAATGAAGAATGATCGTTGTCAGTTCTTCAACCGAATAATACTCAAGCCTGTGAATTATACCGAATCTGTCTCTGAGCGGAGCCGTAAGAAGACCCGCCCTTGTTGTTGCCCCTACCAGAGTAAATCTGGGAAGATGCAGTCTCATCGAACGTGAAGAAGCTCCTTCTCCCATGATAATATCAATACAAAAATCCTCCATGGCAGGATACAGGATCTCTTCCACCTGTCTGTTAAGCCTGTGTATCTCATCGATGAACAGAACATCTCCTTCCGATAACGAATTCAGGATAGCGGCAAGCTCTCCCGGCTTTTCAATGGCCGGTCCTGAGGTAACCTTCATCCTTACGCCCATTTCATTCGCTATTATGGATGCAAGAGTGGTCTTACCAAGTCCCGGAGGGCCGTAAAAAAGCACATGATCCAGACTTTCGTTACGTTTTTTGGCCGCATCGATAAATATGGACAGGCTTTCTTTGATATTCTCCTGGCCTATATACTGGCTGAGTCTTTCGGGTCTTAAAGACCCTTCAAGTTTAATGTCTTCATCAAGAAGTTTTGTTTCGATTACTTTATTCATATGATCACATCAGATATTTAAGTGCTTCTTTTAATATCGCTTCAACATCGGTATCTTCGTCTGATCCGGTCTTGAAAACCGCGGACGATGCTTCTTTTCGATTATATCCCAGGGAAACCAATGCTTCAACGGCCTCGGATCTCACCCCGCCAAGGGCACCGGAAGCCGATCCTGACTGCTTGTTCTTCATTATATCCGAAGATATGGCATTAACATCCCAGTCGATCTTGTCCTTAAGATCAAGTATGATACGTTCCGCAGTCTTTTTCCCGATACCGGGAGACAAAGAAAGAAGCTTTGAATCTCCCGAAAGAATAGCATATCGCAGTTCCTGCGCGTCCAATCCGGAAAGGATCGAAAGCGCGCCTTTAGGGCCGATGCCGTTTACCGTGATGAGCTTTTTAAACAGGAACAGATCTTCTTTATCCAAAAATCCGAACAGGATAAAAGCATCTTCACGGACAGATGTAAACGTATAGAGTTTAACTTCCGCTCCCGTATCGGGCAGGTCACCAAGGACCCTCGTGGAAACATGGATGTTATATCCGACACCGTTTACGTCAACGACTACCCTGTCTTCATATATTTCTTCAAGAATTCCTTTGATGTGTGCGAACAATTATGATTCTCCTTCTTTTGATATGATCTTCTTTATCTTCGGTACACAAAGATTGGCGATAAAACCGGTTATCGCTCCCGAGATGCTTCCCGCTGCGAGCAGGATCGCAACATAAAACAGATAAAAACCCGGAATGAACGTTTTGGTTATATAGACTGCCGCAATGAACTGACCGAGATTATGGAAAATGCCTCCCGCCACGGAAATGACCGGGATGTGAAATCCGCCGATAATATACAGCAGGAACATTACCGCAAAGCTAAATAAAGCACCGCAGATACTGTAAATGAACGAAGTCATACTTCCGAAGAGCAGACTCGTCAGCAATGATTTAAGTATACATATCGCAAGACCGTAAACAGGTCCTGAAACAAAAAGCGCTGTGATTACGGCAAGATTTGATAGTCCGAGCTTGATACCCGGAAATACTGAGTCAAAACTAATAAGAGATTCAACATAAGAAAGGATAAGCGCAAGCGAAAGCAGGACTCCCGTTATTGCGATCTTTCCGTTAATATGCGACCGCATCCAGCTCATCCTCCTTATCGTGATCATCGGTTTCCACACGGATAAATAACTCATGCGGAAGACAGGCTATGAACGAACCATTTTCATGTATCGCACCGGTATTTATGCACGTTCCTCCCGGACAATCGGCTCCGGTCACCGAGATCTCCCCGTTTTTTACGGATATAATATTATATCCTTTTGCGGTATCTATCCTGATCTCCTTATCTTCATTAAGATCGATCTTTTCGTATAGCTCACCGTTTATATATATGGCAGCATTCTTTTTTCCGTTTGTGCTCTTTCCGGGATCTCCTATGGTAAAACTCACCGTAAAAAGCGATATTATGATCAAAAGAACGAATGATATAAGTATTATGTCCTTCTTATATTCAGCCATAAAAACACTATATCACAATCGAACATATGTTACAAAAATGTTTATGGAATTAAAAAATCACCTGTGATAATATATTAACCATGAAACTCATTTTTGTAAGACATGCGGAACCCGATTATATCAAAGATTCGCTTACTCCCAAAGGCTGGGAAGAAGCACGTTTGCTGTCCTTAAGAGCAAAGGACTGGAATGTAACAAAATGCTATCTCTCTCCCCAGGGAAGGGCCAGGGATACTGCATCATTCTCTCTGGAAGCTCTCGGGATGGACGCAGTCACCCTCCCTTTTTTACATGAATTTGCCTATAACGTTATCGATCCCGTAACCGGGCGCAAAGGAGTTCCGTGGGACTTTATCCCCAGCGATTGGACCCGATATGATTGCATGTTTAAGGAAGGAAACGGATTTTTCGGGTATCCCTGTATCTCAGATAATAAAATGATCCCCGAAAAATATGATGAAGTCATAACGGGCATCGACGGTATCCTTAAGGAATTCGGTTACATCAGAGAAGGAAGATTCTACAGAAATCTCAATGCAAAGAAAAGATATCTGACTTCTACCGTCGGAGATAACAATAAAGTAAAAAACAACTCCCCTTACGATGATCCTAAAGAAGAAACGGTCCTGGTCTTCTTTTGTCACCTGGGAGTTGCCCTTCTTATGATATCTCACCTGATAAACATCCCGTTCGAGTCCCTTGCACATGGCTTTTTCCTCCCTGCAAGTTCGGTCACGATACTTTCAACCGAAGAAAGATGGGAAGACGAAGCGTATTTCAGAGTTCAGGTCATGGGAGATTGTATGCATCTGAGAAGATCGGGAGAACCCATCTCGCCCGCCGGTTCATTTGCAGAACCGTTCCAGGACTGATCAGTAAAACTCATATGCTGTTGCATAAGCGGTTTCATATAGTTTCTTAAAGGAAGTGACATTTTTGTCACTTCTTTTTATAAAGTCCGAATATACGGAAAGATCATCTTCTTCTCCGAGTTTTGAAACATAGACTACAAGATCCTTTGAAGCGTTTATAACAGGTTCATCAAGGATATCCCTGTTTTCAAAATCTATAAAGTATACGGAATCATACTGCCACAGCTGCATCGCATCATTCCAGAGAAAGTATTTATTGTCTTCTGAATTATATATATACACACAGTCTTTTGAAGACTGTTCCTTTGCAATACGCAGCATCTCTTCCTGCTCGGGATAGAGATAATATACATTTCCTCTCATGTCTGAAACGATATCACTGACGACAAGCAGGGAAAACAGTACAGTGCATACGGTAAACACTGCTTTAGTGTTTTCTTTGAACAGATAAGTAAAACAAAGGTTAATGACTATGCTAACAATGATCGGAATAAAAGGATAGATCGGAAGCTGATACCTCATCATTGCTTCATCTCCTATCAATGATCCTTTTGCGGATATGATGAAATAACCAATGACCGGAATAAGGATACACCGTATAAGGATGCCGATATCTTTTCCGACAGCACATTCCCTGACCGCTTCGACATTCGCCACGTTGCTCCTGCCGTTCTTCTCTCTGGATCGTTTATAATATACGGTAACCAGAAGAAGGCAGATGAAAAGAAGAACGATATAACCGACGCCGTTAAGGACAAATCTTCCTATCAATCCTCCGAAAAATCTTATCCTCATGCCGATATCCGACAGGTCAAACATATATCCCTTGACCTCTACTCCCCTGTAACCCGAATTTACATGACCAAGACAGGCTGGGAAAGATACCACTCCGAGTATTCCGGCAAGAGCCACAAGCGCACAGTATCTTATCACGGTCTTAAGTTCTTTACCTATCATCTTAAGATGCGGTATAAGGAATGCCGCTTCCAAAAAGAACAGGAACACAAGATAGAAATAATGCGTAAGAAAACCCAGATATGTTATCAAAGCACTTAACACAAAATATCCTGCGGGGATCTCATTAAACTCCCTGTCACACATCTTAATATGCAGCCAGACCTGAATGATCATCCAGAGTGTCATGAGAGCATACATCCTTATGAACATCACATTTGAAATGAATCCCGGATTAAGGATTATGATAAGAACGGCTATTGCCGATAAAAGGTCGTTTTTAAGGAATCTGTCAGCTATGAAAAACAAAAACACGGTAGCGATAACCGATATGAAAATATTGAGACCTATCCCCTGCCACATACTGAAGATGTTCTGCGTGAAAGAACAAACGGTATGCAATAAAAGATAGTAAACCGGCGGATGAACATCATACGACTGGAGTTTTACGACAAAACCGTAATTAAACCCTTCTCCCGGGAGGACATAAAAGTCCTTTTTAATATTCTCCGAAGTGACCCATGTTCTGTCGAATGCTTCTCTTCCGAAAGAATTATTGGTATTAAAATAAGAAAAGCATTCATCAAAATGCATGCCTTTCTTTAAAGATCCGAAAAATATGAGTACCGCAAGCTCGATAATGATGATAGCGGCAAGAAGAATCATTTTTCTATTCTTTGTCATCGATAAACTCTGTTTTATAACCGGCTTTAAGATCGTTCACATATCTGTATGCTTCTTCGTCGGATGAATTTTCCGCAAGATGATCATAATATGCGGCAGAATAAAAGCCTCTGGTCATATATTCTCTGATAAGTTTAACTGTAATACCTTCTCCGTAAAACTGTTTGAAATACTTCTCGCTCGTAGAACCCGATGCGCGGCAGGATTCATCAACCGTTTTGTAATATTCTTCAAAGGAACTCCCGGCATCAAATTCAAACCCGTTCTTTATCCCGTCATCATAAAGAGCATATGTCTCCTTTATCTGTTCACACGTCTCCTCAGCAAACATCTGGCCGAAGGTTTTACCGTTTTCATATTCCTGGTCTTCAAGTTCCTTAGTCTCATCAACTCCCATATATGAGAAGAACTGCGAAAATGAGCCTGTATAAAACTGCTTATATGAATTGTAATAATATTCGTATTCCGTCTTTGTCAGAATATGATCGTTACATTTAAGGTACGGTTTATTGGCCAGTTTATATGATCTTACTGCCAAAACCAGGCAGATAACGGCTACAAGAAAAAGGAGCGCTGCCGGGACTAAAAAGAGTTTCTTATTTTTCATTGATATAGTTTACCAGGCCTCCGGCATCTATTATCTTTTGCATGAACGCAGGGAAAGACTGTCCCTTGTATGTTGTTCCCTTGGTGATGTCCGTGATGATACCTGTGTTAAAATCTACTTCAACCTCATCTCCCGCTTCAATACCCTCTGCGGCTTCGGGACACTCGATTATCGGAAGACCTATATTTATCGCATTTCTGTAAAAGATCCTGGCAAAAGTATGTGCTATGACACACGAAACACCCGCTGCCTTGATCGCGATCGGTGCATGTTCTCTGGAAGATCCGCATCCGAAATTTTTCATGGCTACGATTATGTCCCCTTTACTGACTTTAGAAATAAATTCCTTATCAATATCTTCCATGCAGTGAGTTGCCAGTTCGTTCGGATCTGATGAATTAAGATATCTTGCGGGGATGATAACATCCGTATCAACATTATCTCCGTATTTAAATACCAAACCTTTAGCGTTTTCCATAAACCCTCCTATATCTTATCCGGATCTGTGATATAACCGGTGATAGCCGAAGCAGCCGCAACAGCAGGGGAAGCAAGATAGACTTCGGAATCGACATGACCCATACGTCCGACGAAATTCCTGTTGGTGGTAGAAACACATCTTTCGCCCGCAGCCAGAACGCCCATATATCCTCCGAGGCAGGGACCGCATGTAGGTGTGGAAACCACACACCCGGCATCGATAAAGATATTGATGAGTCCTTCTTCGATACATTTAAGATAGATCTTCTGAGTAGCCGGGATAACTATACATCTGATACCCGGAGCAACTTTCCTGCCCTTCAGTATATCAGCGGCTATCCTCATATCGTCTATCCTTCCGTTCGTACATGAGCCGATCACCACCTGATCGATCTTAACTTCATCTATCTCATCAACGGTTTTGGTATTTTCGGGAAGATGCGGAAAAGCGACCGTAGGCCTTAAACCGGCAAGATCGATCGTATATTCCTCGTCGTACACGGCATCTTCATCGGGTTCATAAACCGTATAAGAGCGTGATGAATGCTCTTTCATGTAATCTATCGTAAGTTCGTCAACGGGAAATATGCCGTTTTTACCGCCGGCTTCGATAGCCATATTGGCTATGGTGAACCTGTCATCCATAGTAAGGTTTCTGACCCCGTCTCCGCAAAACTCCATGGACCTGTATAACGCTCCGTCAACACCGATGAGACCGATTATATGAAGTATCACATCTTTCCCGGAAACGTTTTTTGAAGGTTTGCCTGTCAGATTAAACCTGATCGCGGAAGGAACTTTAAACCAGGCTTTTCCCGTCGCCATTCCGGCAGCCATATCGGTAGATCCCACTCCAGTCGAGAAAGCTCCGAGAGCCCCGTAAGTACAGGTATGGGAATCCGCACCAATGATAACATCACCGGCAACGGTAAGCCCCTGTTCGGGCAAAAGGGCATGCTCTATACCCATCTTACCGACTTCAAAATAATTGGTTATATTGTTTTTGGCAGCAAATTCACGAACACATTTGCAATGTTCTGCGGATTTGATATCTTTATTCGGAACAAAATGATCAGGAACGAGAGCGATCTTATCTTTGTCAAATACACCGTCGACCTTCATTTTATCCATTTCCCTGATAGCAACGGGGCTGGTGATATCATTTCCCAAAACAAGATCGAGATCAGCCTCGATAAGCTGTCCGGCTTCTACTTTGGGAAGATTGGCATGTGCCGCAAGGATCTTTTGGGTCATAGTCATTCCCATGGATTATTCCTCCTATAATAAAAGGGGCTTATAATAAGCCCCTCTTTCATCATAAAAAAGATCAGTTATTGATCAGCTTATCATCTTCATTATTCCAAGAATAAAGCTTACGAACTTCTTCTCCGATCTTCTCGGCGGGATGTTCAGAAGCAAGCTTTCTCATTGCCTTGAAGTGAACCTGGCGTCCTGCGGGAGACATATCAAGAAGGAATTCTTTTGCAAAGCTTCCGTCCTGGATGTCTGAAAGTATCTTCTTCATAGTCTTCTTGGTCTCTTCGGTAATGATCTTGGGGCCTGTGATGTAATCACCGTATTCAGCGGTATTGGAAATGGAATATCTCATTCCGGCAAATCCTGACTGATAGATAAGATCAACTATGAGCTTCATCTCATGGATGCATTCGAAATATGCATTTCTCGGATCGTATCCTGCTTCAACAAGAGTTTCGAAACCGGCCTGCATAAGTGCACAAACGCCTCCGCAAAGAACAGCCTGCTCACCGAAAAGATCCGTCTCTGTCTCGGTCCTGAATGTGGTCTCGAGAACACCGGCTCTTGCTCCGCCTATTGCAAGTGCATAAGCAAGTGCTTTCTCAAGAGCCTTTCCTGAAGCATCCTGATGTACCGCAACAAGACAGGGAACACCTTTTCCGGCCTGATATTCGCTTCTTACAGTATGACCGGGTCCTTTGGGAGCGATCATCGTAACATCAACGAATTTAGGCGGTGTTATGCATCCGAAATGAATATTGAAACCGTGTGCGAACATGAGCATATTGCCTTCTTCAAGGTTCGGCTCGATGTCTTTTTTATACATATCAGCCTGAAGTTCATCGTTAATGAGGATCATGATGATATCTGCTTTTTTTGCAGCTTCAGCAGCTGTATAAACCTGAAAACCCTGAGCCTCGGCTTTTGCCCAACTCTTTGATCCCTCATAAAGGCCGATTATGACATTGCATCCGGATTCTTTAGCGTTAAGGGCATGCGCATGTCCCTGGCTGCCGTATCCGATGACTGCGATAGTCTTGCCTTCAAGGATGGATAAGTTACAATCTTCCTGGTAATAGATCTTGTTTGCCATTTTAAATGACTCCTTTCAAAAATATATGCATTTACTGTAAATAAAGAACTCCTTCGGTTCCTCTGCAAAGTCCGGCGATACCGGTCCTTGCAAGTTCCAATATCTCATAATCCCTCAGGATATCAAGAAAAGAATCGATCTTCGCGGAATTACCGGTCAGTTCGATTATAAGACTGTCGTAACCGACATCGATGATCTTAGCTTTATAGAAATCCACTATTGATTTTACCGAATCCCTGAGCGTGGCATCCGCTTTTACCTTCACCAATGCAAGCTCTCTGTATACGGAACTTTCGGGATACAGTTCCCTTATATCCCTTACATCAACGAGTTTAGCTACCTGTTTTTCTATCTGGTCAAGGACTTCGTCTTCACCGGATGCAACGATCGTGATGCGCGTAAACCTGTCATCGGCGGTCACACCGGCGGTTATAGATTCTATATTATAGCCTCTTCTGGAAAAAAGTCCGGAAATTCTGCTCAGAACTCCGGATGTGTTGTCAACGATTATCTGAAAGACTTTTTTATTCATTTATTCTCCGATCCTTTTTAAAATGAAAGTCAAAAAGGATTTTAGCACTTTAACGCATTATTTTCAAGTAAGACAAGAGTCCCTGTCATTTATGAAACGGACATCAATCCGTTTCCGTACACTTCTGGAGAGCGAGGCATCCGGTCCTTGCGATCTCAACGATCGATATGCTCTTGAACATATCCAGCAGGATCTGTATACGTTCGGGAGTGTCGCACATCTGGATGAGCATGAGATTTGTCGACATATCTACTATCTTGGCTCCCATTATCTCGCAGTTTTCCATGATATCGCGTCTGTTCGTCTTATTGTATTTGACCTTAAGGAAAAGAAGTTCTCTGCAAATGCTCTCGTTTTCAAAGAAAGTCTTGACTTTAATGACATCAAGTTTCTTGTTCAACTGCTTTTCTACCTGTTCGATCGTACGGCTGTCACCTGATGAAACTATGGTCATCCTTGAAACGGATTTATCATCCGTCTCTCCTACCGCGAGCGAATCGATATTGAAATTTCTTCTGGAAAAGAGTCCCGCAACCTTACAAAGAACTCCGGATCTGTTTTCAACAAGTACTGAATAGATTTTTTTCATATGCACTCCGTATTATTATGAGTATCTTACAAAAAACAAGCGATCAATGAACAAGGTCATAAGGATCAACATTACATTCAAGGATCATCGACTCGTCATTTTTAAGGAATTCGTCTATTACCTGGTCCGCTTTTTTCATATTGGAAAGTTTCATGCATTTGATCCCGTAAGCGGCGGCAAGTTTACCGAGATCGGGAAGATCTCCGATATCAACAACCGAATAATTGTCGTTATACTTAAAGTGCTGGTATTGTCTGACCATCCCGAGATATCTGTTCTTCAGGACGACTATCTTTATCGGAACATCATATTGTCTGCAGGTGGCAAGCTCCATCATTGACATCTGGAAGGAACCGTCACCGCAAACTGCAATGACCTGTCTTTTGGGGCAGGCAAGCTTTGCGCCCATTGCGGCAGGGATCGAATATCCCATTGTTCCCATTCCGCCGGATGTGAGGAATCTTCCTTTTTTGACTATATGATAAGCACAGGACCAGATCTGATTCTGTCCGACATCGGCAACATAGATCCCGTTATCTTTCATCTTCTCCGAAAGCATGGTTATAAAAGCGGCGGGATCTACATATGAAGGATCCGGATCCCTTTGCGGTTCCATTTCCTGCCTGTATATCCTGAGGTCATTCAACCAGTGATCATAATTACCAGTTATCTCCTGCGAGATAAGATCGTCAAAGATATGTCTCGCATCGCCCACGAGCGGTATCGAAGGTTTCGCATTTTTGCCTATCTCCGCAGGGTCTACATCTATATGTATCAAAACAGTATTTTCCATGATAAGATCAGGCTGTGATATCGCCCTGTCGGCAACTCTGGCACCGACCATAATTATAAGATCGGCTTCATTCATCGCCCGGTTCGCATAAGGCTTACCGTTATTGCCTACCATTCCGAAATACATCGGATCTTTGGTGGGCATAACGCCAATTCCCATCATTGTTGAAACAACGGGGATCTTATATTTATCGGCAAACTTTCTTAACGAATCCTGCGCTCCCGAAAGGATAACGCCGCCTCCCGCACAGATAACCGGTCTTTTGGCCTTTGAAAGCTTCTCAGCGACCTTTCTTATCTGAACCATATTTCCCTTGACCGTAGGCTTATATGTTCTCATGGAAACGGATTCCGGATAAGAGAACTTTTTGACCTCACTGTTCTGTACATCTATCGGGATATCGATAAGAACAGGACCTTTACGACCTGTCTGAGCTATATGAAATGCTTCCTTGACGATCCTGGGAATATCATTGGCATTACGGACAAGATAGCTGTACTTAACAAATGACTCAACAGCTCCGGTTATATCAGCCTCCTGAAACACATCGGATCCGAGAAGTTCCGAATCTACCTGTCCGGTTATAACTATAAGCGGAATGCTGTCCGCAAAAGCGGTTGCGATACCCGTGATCACATTTGTAGCGCCGGGACCGGATGTAACAGCACATACTCCGATACTGTCGGAAACCCTTGCATAGCCCGAGGCCGCATGAGCTGCATTCTGCTCGGTACGTATAAGAATGGTCTTTATATCGGATGATAAAATACTGTTATAAAAAGGACAAATCGCAACACCGGGATAACCAAATACATATTTTGTCCCTTCCAGTTCCAAACATTTAACTAAAGCATCTGCACCTAACATATGATTCTCCGTTTATACTGAATGATTATTCGCAAATCGTAAATATGACATCTATATCACATATTATCCGCTAATCAGCGATTTTGCAACCTCCACGGCATCCTGTGCATCTTTTGAATAAGCATCGGCTCCGATCTCTTTTGCATAATCTTCCGTGATCACGGCACCGCCGACCATTATCTTGGATGTGCAGCCGCATTCATGGGCGTATTCGACAACTCTTCTCATCTCTTCCATCGTTGTTGTCATAAGAGCACTTAAGCCTATGATCGCCGCATTGTTTTCCATTGCCGTTTTTACGATCAGTTCCTTTTCAACGTCTTTACCGAGATCGATGACTTTAAACCCGTAATTTTCAAGCATGAGGACAACAAGATTCTTACCGATATCATGAATGTCACCTTTAACGGTAGCCATCACAACGACAGCGCTTTCGCCGTCACCATCGTTTTTGCTCATATGAGGCTTAAGCACCTCGATGGACGCTTTCATAGTCTCAGCCGAAGAAATGAGCTGCGGAAGGAAATATTTTCCGCTGTTGAAAAGGTTCCCGACTTCTCCGATCGCCGGGAGCAGGTATGTATTCAACAGATCATCGGCTTCTTCGCCTTTCTTCAGTTCTTCCTCGGTGTGTTCTTTGATCTTTTCGAGATTTCCCTTAAGAACATCTCTGTAAAGAATGTTATCGGATCCTTCACTTCTTTTTTCATCTGCCGGCTTGCTCTCGGTTGATGCGGAGCCTTTCTGTATCGTAAAGGATGAATTGTTCATTCTTTCTATGTAAGCCAGATCAGCATCCTTTTTATCCATTAGGAGATCTGTGGCAAAATAAGCGTTCATCAGAAGATCCTGTGAAGGATTCATGATTGCCATAGTAAGTCCGTTGCTTATGAGCACCGTAAGAAACGCCGTGTTGATGAAGCTCCTTTCGGGCAGGCCGAACGAAATATTTGAAAGGCCGCAGGTCGAAGCAAGATTATGGCTTTTAGCATATCTTACCGTCTCTATTACTTCAAGCGCCGATCTTTTATTTGCACCAACCGTTGAAACAAGTCCGTCTATGACTATATCTGTTTCCTTAAAGCCGAGTTCATAGGCTCGTTTTGTGACCGTTTCGATATTCTTTATCTTTTCATCAAGACTCTTCGGAAGCCCTTCGTCGTTAAGCGGTAAAACGATGATCATCGCACCGTATTTTGCTGCGGTCTGCAGTTTCTTTTCCATGACTGCGCTTTCACATGATACGGAATTGACCAATGCTCTTCCGCAGTATCTTCTCAAAGCAGCTTCGAGTACCTCAGGCGAAGACGTATCTACGCTGATCGGTAAGGACGATTCCATTGTAACGGCGTCCAATACCTTGAGCATCATGGCTTTTTCATCTATGCCGCCCATGCCAACATTGACATCGAGTATCTTGGCTCCTGCGGATTCCTGTTCTTCGGTGAAACGAAGAACCATCTCCAGACTGTCATTCCGAAGTTCTTCCTGAAGCTTCTTTTTACCCGTGGGATTGATCCTCTCTCCTACAACGATAAAAGGATCGTTCAGGGTAAATCCAAGAGTTTTTCTTTCCGAAGACAGATATCTTATGCTTTCATCTCTCTGACGTTTTTTGAAAGTAATGCTTTCCGTCTTTTTCTTTAATGCCTCGATATATGAAGGTGCGGTTCCGCAGCATCCTCCTAGGATAGTTGCTCCGGCATCAATAAGGAGCATGCTTTCTTCGGCAAATGTTTCTTCATCCATCGTATATATGGTATCCCCGTTTTTATCAAGGACCGGCATTCCGGCATTGGGTTTTGCGATGATAGGTATCGAACATATTGATGCCATTTTTTCTATTACTATCGAAAGTTTGTCAGGCCCTGTGGAACAGTTGGCACCGACCGCATCCGCACCGAGGCTTTCAAGTACGATGGCACAGTTGTCTGCGCTCGAACCGTACAGAGTCCTTCCGTCTTCTTCAAAAGAAAGTGTGCACATCACGGGAAGATCGCAGGTTTCTTTTGCCGCTATGAGAGCAGCCCTGGTCTCCTGGAGAGACATCATTGTCTCAACGATAAGAAGATCGACCCCTGCATCATTGAGAATGCCGATCTGCTCTTTATATACATCGATGAGCGTTTCGAATTCCATATCTCCCATAGGTGACAGCTGTTTTCCCGTCATGGTCAGATCACCCGCAACAAGCGCACGTCCGTTGACAGCTTCCTTAGACAGTCTCACCAGTTCGGTATTTATCTTGACGATGTCATTTTCAAGACCGTATTCGGCCAGCTTTATCCTGTTTGACGTAAATGTCGGTGCATAAACGATATTGCTTCCGGCTTCAACGTATTCATTCTGTAATTCAATGATCGCATGCGGATTTTCAAGGATCCATTTTTCGGGACAGACTCCGGCAGGCATCCCCTTTTTTACCAGATTGGATCCGGTAGCACCGTCAAGGAATAAAAACCCTTTTTCAGCCAGTTCCCTAAACTCTTTTTTAGTCATCAAACGCCTCTTTCAATATCAAAGTAAATATAGTGTTAACTTGATATTAAACACTATTTATGATAACTTATTTTAGACAAATAATAAAGGAGTCCGAATTGAAAAAATATATCATAGCCTTATGCATCATGCTCGTATTCCTGAGCGGTTGCGGAAAAAAGGACGAATCAATCGAAAACTACAGAACCGGTATGGAGGAGATCCTTGCCGAGATATCAAATATCAACAATGAGATCAATTCTTTGAATCCGGATGATGAAAATTCAATGAACTCACTGATGATATCTCTTGATAAACTTGACGTTGAATTTAAGAAGATGACCGAACTTGAATATCCGGAAGGTTTCGATCAGATAAAAAAGCTTGCAACGGATGCTTCTTCCGACATGTCTGCTTCGGTCTCAAGATTTCATGATGCTTACGACGGAGAATATAACGAAGTCGCTCAGTCCGAAGCGTACGATCTCTACCAGGACGCCAACCAGAAGCTAAAGGTCCTTATCCAGGTATTACGCGGGGAATATGAGAATCCTTCCGAAGAAGCGGATACTGAGGAAACGATCGAAACAGAGGGATCGGTCGAAACAGAGGAATATATAGATACAGAGGAATAATATCAGGATTTCTTATAAAAAGCGCTTGAAGACTGGAATTTCTGTCTGAGGGCGCTTTCATTATGCAGATTTTTAACCATATTGGTCCTGCGGATAACGAAATCATCCATCTTCTGAAGATACTCTTCTTCCGTTATCGTTCCTTCCGCAACACCTGTAAGCCCCTTTTCCCAGCTGGCTGTAAGTTTGGGATCAAGGAGCGGTCTTATTGAACTGTCCACAACATCATATATCATCTCACCGAGCAGAGTCGGTGTTACGATCTGTGTTTTTTTATTTGTTGAAAGATATTTATTGTTTCCGAGTTTTTCAAGGATCCCTGATCTGGTAGCACTTGTTCCTATCCCGCTTCCCTTTATCTGAGATCTCAGTTCTTCGTCTTCGATAAGCGATCCGGCATTTTCCATCGCAAGGATGAGCGATCCGGAATTGTATCTTTTCGGAGGAGACGTGATACCTTCCTTTATTTCAAATCCTTCGTTCTCAATGATATCTCCCTTCTTAAGCGACGAGAGTATGTTCATCATCTTCTCATCAAGAACCGTTTCGGTCTCTTCGCCGTTACCGTTTTCTTCCTGCGATTCCTTGCCGTCCTTTTCGTTTTTGGCGGCTTCTTCCTTCTTTTTGAATGAATTTGCGGCAACCTTCTGATATCCTAGGCTTTCCTGGAACTTAAATCCGGCAAAGAACGCTTCGTTATCTATGTCAGCCCTGATCGAAAGCTTTCTGAATACCGCAGGAGGATAAAATATGCTTAAGAAGCGCCTTGCTATGATCTCATAAACTCCCCTGACTGTGGGATTCAGGTTATTAAGGTTATTAAGCCCCTGCCCTGTGGGGATTATCGCATAGTGATCCGTTATCTGTTTATCATTGACATATCTGGTTTTGGACAGATCCTTATATGATCCGTTCTGAAGGACTTCATTGGCAAATTCCGATACTATCTGATATCCGGTAAGACCTTTTATGTTTTTATATATTTCTTTTGAAACAGCCGTAGAAAGCACTCTGGCATCGGTTCTGGGGTAAGTGGTAAGTTTCTTTTCATAAAGTTCCTGAGCGATCTTCAGCGTTTCTTCGGGGCTTATCTTAAACAGCTTAGAGCATTCGTTCTGTAGCTCTGCGAGATTATATAAAAGCGGGGCATTCTTATTATCTTTTTTCTTCTCTATGCTTTGGATCACGGCATTCCTGTCCGAAAGTTTTTCTATAAGAGATTCGGCGTCTTTCTTTTCCTTGAAGCCGTTTTCTTTATAAAGATAAGGTGTCTCAAAATATGAGGATCCCTCTATCGCTTTCCACTCAAAAGCGTTTTTTACGCCCTGTGCCGATCCGTTGAGTATGACCCTGTAAAAAGGAGTCTTAACAAATGACCTTATCTGTCGTTCACGATTGACTACCATGCCAAGAACACAGGTCATGACTCTTCCGACCGAAACCACGCATTTATCGGCATTGAGGAAATTCTTGACGGGATATCCGTATTTTAACGTAAGGACCCTGGAAAAATTGATGCCCATAAGATAGTCTTCTTTGGCTCTCAGATATGCTGCCGCACAAAGATTATCATATTCGGAAAGATCTTTTGCTTCTCTTATCCCGCGAAGTATCTCTTCCTCGGTCTGAGAATCGATCCAGACTCTCTTTCTGGTCTTTCCATTGACACCGGCCATTCTTTCAACGAGCCTGTAGATATATTCACCTTCTCTTCCGGAGTCCGTACAGACATAGATAACGTCTATATCATCCCTGTTCAGAAGTCCGGATACGATACCGAACTGTTTTTTAACACCGTCGATGACTTCATACTTATACTCGGTCGGAATAAAAGGAATGGTATCAAGAGACCATTTCTTAAGATTCTCGTCATAAGCATCCGGATAAGACATAGTCACGAGATGTCCGACACACCACGTGACTACAGAGTCTTCCGATTCGATATAACCGTCATTGGATCTTGCGTTGATCTTCAGAGCATTTGCAAACTCTCTTGCCACGGACGGTTTTTCCGCAATATACAGATTCTTACCCATTACATATCTTCCAGACTGATAAGTTTAAGATTCGTCTTTACTTTTGCTTCCAGATTGAGTTTTTCATCAAATCTCCTTACGGAGAACAGATACACGTAATCAACATGTATCTTGGCTTCCTTACAGCAGAACAGGAGCCATTCGTAATCGTCGTATCTCATGAGAGGTTTATCCCAGTTGCAAATGCTGACAATGGTCTCACCGGCCTCGTTCTGCGCGATAACATCGATAGTTCCGATCTTTCCGACCCACTCACCGATGCGGTCGATCTCGATCGGCAGTTCCTTCCATTTGTTCCATTTTTCGATATGCTGCTTGCATACCGTCTTAAAGTATTCGGCAACATATGATTTAAATGTAGGCGCAATATGCTTTTTATAAAACTCCGAACCGACCATGGTCTCCATATCCGTAAGGTTCGGATAGATATATGTAAAATAGAAATTGACGAAATGATTGCTTATCCTGTAGATACCCTTTTGGGTGTTTTCCTTGCCGTCCGTATCATATGAAAAAACCTTCTCAACAAGTTCAAGCTCCATAAGGTTCTTTAAATATACCGAGATCTTGGCACGTGAAAACTCGGTATGAAGATACAGGTCGTTAAGCTTATGGTTTCCTGCGGCAATCGAAGACAGTATCGTATTATATACATTTGTCTCACGCAGTTCTTCCTCAACGATCCTCTGCCCTTCAAAGCGCAGAAGAGAATGCATGTCAAGAACATATCTGCTTATGTTTTCCTTGATCGATAACTTATCGGAAAAATGTTCCCAAAGTCCGGGCACACCGCCCAGGACAGCATATGACTCGATACACTGCTCCATTGAAAATCCGGGGAAGAATTCCATCATATGTTCAAAAGAAAGCTCCTTGACTTTAAGGAACGAAGAAAGTTCATATGCGGCTTCTCCGATCTTATTGATCATGGAATTTTCCACCCATCCTATTGATGAGCTGACAAGAATGACCATTACATTCTGTTGCTGCCAGTAACTGTGAACAAAACTTACAAGCTCCTTCATGAATGTATCGGAAGACTTGATGATATATTGGAATTCATCGATTATGATGATCTTCTTTTCCTTTTCGCCTTTGATGATAGCCTTGAAAATATCCATATAAGTGGGATATTTTAAAAGCTTCACATCATCCTCGCCAAGTTCCATGCCCCAGTTGTATCTTTGCTGTCTGCATGATGCACTTCTCGCACGATAATAGTGATAAGGCTTGTCCTCGACAAAAGAATAAAGCATTGCCGTCTTGCCGATATTACGCTGACCGTAGACTACCATTATCTGGGAGCCTTCCTGATCATAATACGTATTCAGATGTTTTAGTTCCGATGTTCTTCCAAGTAACATTGCTTTACCCCTTATATGGTCCTGTCTGTCAACAGTTTTTCAATGCCGGCACTGTCAGTGGGCTTTGCAAGATAAAAGCCCTGGATGCAGTCACATCCGATGGATTTAAGATAATCAAACTGTTCTTTGGTCTCAACGCCTTCAGCGATGGTTTCAAATCCCAGTTTTTTGGTCATATATATGATCGTATCAAGTATTATCCTGGCATTTTCATCGGAGGAAATGCTGTCAACAAACTCTTTATCGATCTTAAGAGTATCTATAGGCAATCCTTTAAGATAAGAAAGTGATGAATAACCGGTACCGAAATCGTCAAGAGAAACCCGGACGCCGTATTCCCTTAAGATCTCGAGCTTATTCATTACATCGTTAAAGTCTTCTATGAGGAAGCTTTCCGTGATCTCAAGTTCGATGTCTCCGGGATCGACTTCATAAGTTGAAATGATATCCAATACGGATTCGACAAAATTATCGGTCCTGTACTGTACTGCGGAAATATTTATGGACAATATCATATCCACGTCATATCTCTTTTTCCATTGAACGAATGTCCTTATGCTTTCTTTGATCACGAAATTCCCGATAGGGATTATCGCACCGTTCTTTTCGGCGATGGGAATGAATACCGAAGGCGAGATCATCTCGCCGTTTTGATCTTTCCATCTGATAAGAGCTTCAAATCCGCGGAGTTTTTTATCTTCAGCAAAAAACTGCGGTTGGAAGTTCATGGTAAAATTCTCGTTAAAAACGGCTTCCTTGAGCTTATTCTCAATATTCACATTTACCAGGAAGTCCTTAAGAATCGGTGCATCAAAATACTGGATCTGTCCTCGCCCCTTATCCTTTGCCTTGAACATAACGATCTCGGCACAGTTGATCAGTTCAAGGGGGCCGGAAGCGGATTCGGGATAGTCAGCAACTCCGGCACAGAATGAAATAAGCGTTTCCGCTCCGTTCGTAAGTCTTATGGGCTCACGGATATTTTCCTTGAGTTCATGGAAAACAATATTGGCGTTGAGCGATCCTCCGGGATTGTATATGGCCATACAGTAGATATCCATATTGAAATGTGATACAAGTACGTTTTCGCTCTCGTATTTTTTCAGCAATTGTCCGAATATCTGGATTATCTCGTCGCCGACAACGATCCCCATTCCGTCATTTATGGTATGAAAGCCGTCAAGATCTATGAACATTACTGAAACAACGGCATTTTCTTCTTCGGCTTTTTTGATCAGATTTGATAGCTTGGAAACAAAATAATTGCGGTTTATAAGGCCTGTATTCGAATCGTAATAGGCCATATAAGCCAGTTCGTCATTCTGGGCATGAATCTTAGTGACATCCTTGAACCTGATGACTTTATCGGTAAGGCAACCGGTCTCATCATAAACCGTGCGTACTTCAACCTCAACATAGGTTTTATTGTCGGACATCCGGAATACTTCGGTGACCGTCTCATTAGCCTTACTCGTATGAATAAGATCACGAAAAGAAAGAACCGAAGGTTCTTCGATATATGAATATAATTTGGAAATATCACTGACAGAATTGATCTCAAGTCCCGGGAAAAAAGAATCCCAGTTTGCAAGTGTCTTAACGCTTCCCTTTTTGCAATCGATATAAATGATCGCATTAAGGGAAGTGGAACATACCAATCTGTACATTCTCTCATCAGCCTTCAGACGGCTGTTCATAGCGTTAAGAAGATCAACCTGATAATGTAGTTCGTCCATAAGAAAAAAATATAACCCCCGGATCGTAAGTTAAGATCGAAAAGATCTTACTTTGCGCTGATATAACCCTTTGCTTTTAAGAGCTCAGCGCAAAGGACAGCTCCGCCGGCCGCTCCTCTTATCGTATTATGTGAAAGTCCGACAAATTTCCAATCATAGATGGAATCTTCGCGAAGCCTTCCGATTGAAATTCCCATACCTTTTTCGTAATCAACGTCAAGTTTTACCTGCGGTCTGTCATCTTCTTCCATATATCTTATAAACTGCTTGGGAGCAGAAGGAAGATTAAGTTCCTGAGGTTCGCCCTTATATGCAAGGAGCTTTTCTATGAGCTGCTCTTTAGTAGGATTCTTTCTGAATTTAACATAGCAGGCAGCCGTATGACCGTTCAGAACGGGAATACGGATACATTGTGCCGTGATATTGACATCATCTGCGGGAACGATCTTATCACCTTCGATCTTACCCCATACGCGGAGAGGTTCCTTTTCGGATTTTTCCTCTTCGCCGCCAATATAAGGAATGACATTTTCCACCATTTCGGGCCAGTCCTTAAACGTCTTTCCTGCTCCTGAAATAGCCTGATACGTGCAGACAACGACCTCATAAGGCTCAAATTCCTTCCAGGCCGTAAGAGCAGGCGTATATGACTGTATCGAGCAGTTCGGTTTAACCGCAATAAAGCCTCTTTTCGTATTAAGTCTCTTTCTCTGGGCTTCTATTATGGCGGCATGAGATGAATTGATCTCGGGAACGATCATAGGCACATCGGGCGTCCATCTGTGTGCAGAGTTGTTAGAAACAACGGGCGTCTCGGCCTTTGCGTATTCTTCTTCGATAGCTCTTATCTCGTCCTTGGTCATATCGACTGCAGAAAAGACAAAGTCTACCTCAGATGAGACCTTTTCAACTTCGTTTACGTTCATAACGATCATCTTTTTGACTTTTTCGGGCATGGGCGTATCCATCTTCCAACGTCCGCCCACAGCTTCTTCATAAGTCTTTCCGGCACTTCTCGGGCTTGCCGCAACAGCACAGACCTCAAACCAGGGATGATCCTCAAGAAGGGAAATGAATCTTTGTCCGACCATTCCCGTTGCACCTAAAATACCAACTTTTAATTTCTCACTCATTTTTCATATCTCCTCTTTTGATTTTATCAAGAAATTCTTTATTTCTCTTTAACTCTTCCTTTATGGCCTCCGGTCCGGGCGCACCCAGCGTAAGCCTTTTTTCGACACATGTCTTTAACGATATCGCATCATAAACATCGGTTTCGAAATATTCGCTGAAGTTTTTCAGTTCATCGATCGAAAGATCATCTATCGATCTGTCGTTTTCTATGCAGTGAACCACTATCCTTCCTATGATGCCGTGAGCATCCCTGAAGGGAACACCCTTTAACACAAGATAATCGGCAGCATCCGTGGCATTTGTAAATCCCCTGACAGCGCTTCTTTGCATTATATCCTTATTGAATCTTATCGTACGGAGCATTCCGTTAAATAACCCAAGGCAGTCATTTACGGTCTTTAAGGCGTCAAAAGTAACTTCTTTATCTTCCTGCATGTCCTTATTATATGCAAGCGGAAGTCCTTTCATGGTTGTAAGAAGTGAAACCAGCGCTCCGTAAACCCTTCCGGTCTTTCCTCGAACAAGTTCGGCTATATCAGGGTTCTTTTTCTGCGGCATGATGCTCGACCCGGTGGAATATCCGTCATCGATCTCCACAAAGCGGTATTCATTGGAATTCCATATGATGATCTCCTCACTGAAACGGCTCAAATGCATCATGATCATCGAAAGTGCAGATAATGCCTCAATGCAGTAATCCCTGTCGGAAACCGAATCCATCGAGTTTAATGTAGGGCCTTCGAATCCGAGCATCGATGATGTGTAATTCCGATCGAGCGGATAGGTCGTACCCGCAAATGCTCCGGCGCCCAAAGGACAGTAATTCATTCTTTCATATGCATCGGTGAGCCTGGTATAGTCTCTTTTAAACATCTCAAAATATGCGCCCATATGATGAGAAAGAGTTGTGGGCTGAGCTTTTTGGAGATGTGTGAATCCCGGCATATATGTATCGGTATTCTTTTCCATGATATCATTCAATGTAAAAAGAAGATCCGCTACATTATCCGCGGTAACGGCTACATGCTCTCTGACATACATTCTCATGTCAAGAGCGACCTGATCATTACGCGATCTTCCGGTATGCATCTTTTTGCCGGCATCACCGATCATTTCTATAAGCTTTGCTTCAACAAAACTGTGAATGTCCTCATATTCATCCGTAATGACAAGTTTCCCTTCGGAAACTTCATTGCGTATGGAAGTAAGACCTTTAACGATGGCATCCTTTTCCTCAAGAGTCAGGACCCCCTGCTTTTCAAGCATTACAACATGTGCGACCGAACCTTCGATATCCTGGTCGATCAGTGCTTTATCAAATCTTATTGAAGCGTTAAAATCATAAACACTTTTTTCTGTTTCTTTGGTAAATCTGCCGCCCCAGAGCTGTGCCATGAAAATCTCCTAAAATTTAATCACAATTTAACTGCATAAAATAAAATATATCATAAAAAAAGACCCAAGACAACATGTCCCGGGTCAAAAAAGATCGATTATTTTTCCGTCATTCACCGGATATGATACGGTAGAGTGAAACAGCCAGACCCGAGCCCGCCAAAGGCCCTATTATGAATATCCAGACATTCACCAAAGCGGTCGTATCTTTGTTAAAAACAGCATTTACGATAGCGGGTCCCAAAGATCTTGCGGGATTTACGCTGGTTCCCGTAAGCCCTATGCCGATGATGTGTACGCCTACCAGCGCCAAAGCGATTATAAGTCCGGCAAATGATCCGTGCTTGAATCTTTCATCGGTAACTCCGAGTATGGTAATGATAAAGAAAAATGTAAGAACGATCTCTACAAGAAGTCCCGCAACTATGCTGCCGTTAACACCTACAAGTCCGTTTGTTCCCATCCCGCCGGTCATGTCATTAACCGATCCTGCACGGAAAATAACCGCGAGCAGCAAAGAACCTGCCAAAGCACCCAGCACCTGGGAAATTACATAAGACAGGAATTCCTTCCCGGAAAGATCTCCTTTAAGCCACATTGCAAAAGAAACTGCCGGATTAATATGACAACCCGAAACATTTCCGATGGAATAAGCCATGCATACGATCGAAAGGCCAAATGCAAGAGCAGTCAAAATATAACCGCATCCGGACATCGAATCACATCCGACGAGCATTGCAGTTCCGCATCCCATGATGACCAGAGTCATTGTACCGATAAATTCAGCTATGTTTTTTTTCATGTTTCTCGCCCCCTGACTGAATAACTGAATAAAAAAATCCCGCATTTTTGTTTCGATGCGGGACAGCTCCCGATGGGACTTGAACCCATGACCTATTGATTACGAATCAATTGCGCTACCACTGCGCTACGGAAGCATCGAAACACATTATATCAGATAAATTTAAAAAAATACAGTATTACTTTGCTTCTTCCAAAGCTTTTTTCGCCTTGGAAAGTTCTTTCTTTTCATTTTCAAGGGCTTTTTTGACCCTGGCATCGGCCTCGTTCATGCGATCCCTGGCTTCTTCCATGGCTGCTTTGGCCTCATCATATTCAAGTTTGGCTATCATTGCTTCCTCCTTAAACTCCTTAGCTCTGGAATCGGCTATGATAGCTTCCTTTCTCTTTTCGATCTTATACTTTTCCTGCTCGGTAAACGGAACATACTTAAATACGGCCAGCGACAGCGGTGCAAGCTTGACTTCTATCGAATAATCCCTTCCGTCGGCTTCTTTTTCCGAAACGACTTTAGTCCTGGTATTGATGATGTTGCTCCCGCCGAAATCCTTGTCATCGGTGTTGAGTATCTCTTTATACTTTCCGGCAAAAGGCGTTCCGACAGTCATCTGTCTTATTATCCCCGCAAAATTACATGCAATGAGCAAAACATCCTTTTCATTCCTGCCCTTTCTTAAGAAACTCAAAGTGCAGTCATTTGAATTCAGGCAGTTTATCCACTCGAAGCCGTCGGAAACATCATCGAGCTCATAAAGAGCCCTGTTCTGTTTATAAAGCTTATTCAGTTCTCTTATAAGAGACCTTAATCCTTTATTTGCGTTTTTCCTGAGCAGTCCGAAGTCTATGTGACATGATGTACCGCTTACATTATCGGCACCGAAATCGGGGCCCATAAAAAGCATCTTTTTCCCGGGGTGCATAAACAGATAAGCATATGAAAGCCTTAAGTTAGCGATCCTTTCAGGATCCTCTCCCGGCATATTGTCGATCAGCGGCCCGCATTCCGTATTCGAATAGTCACTGGGAAAACCGCAGATGAAATTTTCGGAATACTGATATACCATGCTGAACGTCAGCTCATTATGATGGTGCGACCTGAAATAAGGATCGAACGAGATATAATCAAGATAATCGTCGGAAAAACCGTTATTGAACTTAAGATCAAATCCGAGACCGTCCTCTTCGATCGGAGATGTGACACCTTTATATGCTGCCTTTTCTCCGGCCATTAAGATGACGTTTTTATATTTTTTCTTTAATACGGAATTAAAATGCCTGATAAACTCGATCCCGTCCGTGTTCTCACTTCCGCCGTAACTGTTAGGAAGCCACTCCCCTTCTCTTTTGCCGTAATCAAGATAAAGCATCGAAGAAAGGTCGTTAACACAAAGACCGTCAAAATGAAAACGATCAAGATAATACATGGCTGAAGAAATAAGAAAATCCGTAACTTCAGGCCTTTTATAATTGAAATTAAGAGCATTGTTTCCCGGATGAGAAGCCTGTCTCTGATCGAGATGCTCGTAAAGGCAGGTGCCGTCAAAGCATTTCAGGGAATCGTTATCGGACGAAAAGCACGAACAGTTAAAATCAAAGAGCACTCCGATATCATTCTGATGGAGAGTATTTACGATCTCCTTTAATCCGTCTGCATCGACAAGTTTGGATGAAGGCGCAAAAAAGAACGCAGTGCTGTCGGATGATGGCGTGTCCGTAAGTGTTTCGGCAAAAGAAAGAAATTTAACATGGTCGTATCCGAAATCCTTTACATGCTTAACGATCTTATCGGATACATTTTTTACATCCGTGATCGGATCTTCAACTGCAAAAGATGAAAGATCTATCTCGCAAACGGACAGGCCCGAATCCGTCTTCGTTTCACGCCCGGAGATAAATCCATCGTCGGAGAAAGCGAATTTGTCATCGTATATGACGGAACAGATCCTCTCATCCGATGCAACGATCTTTTTGGAATACGGGTCGGGTTTGATTATATTAGTCCCGTTCTTTGTCTTTATCTCATAATAATATGTGTTGCCATATCCGATACCCGGAATAAAAATCTCGTATATCCCGGTCCTGTCATTAAGCTGCATGGGATACATTCCGGAGGTGAAGTCATTGAAATCTCCGAGGACACATACCGAAAGGGCACAGGGAGCCCAAAGCGCAAAACGAACACCCTTAACGCCGTTTACCTTGCAGCTGAAAGCCCCGAGCAGTTCATAGGAACGGTAATCCGTACCGTTGCTGAAGGACGCGCTGTCTTTCTCCGAAATAAAGAAATCATCATATCTGTAAGGATCTCTATATTTGAAGGTTCCGCCGTCTTTTGCGGTAACTTCATATTCGTAATCACAGGTGATCTTACCGGGAACGATCTGAGCGAAAAATCCCATTTCGTCAGCCATTTCCATATCAAAGCTTCTGTGTTCCTTTTCATCCAGGATAAGCTTAATCTTAACCGCATCCGGATAATAAGTCTGAAAAAGGGTCCCACCGGCCACGGATTTTGTTCCGAGAGTCTCAAAAGGATGAGACTCCTCGCGGTATGTTATAGCCTCAATGACCGGCCAGTTCATAAACTTATATAGTTTCTTTTTCATACGATCACTCCGTGTAATGTATTTGAAAAACTCAATTAAATATTAGCAAAGATAACTGTACAAAACAAGTTCCCGATGCTATCATAAGACCTATGACAGATCAGGAAATCTTAAACGAGATAAATAAATATGCCGAAACCGTTCTCGGAGACATTGATCCCCAGAAAACGCCCGTTTCCACTCAGCTTGAAAAACTGAAGCCCAAAATGGAAGAGATCGCTTCAAAAAGCGGTCTCAGTGTTGAAGATGTATTTATAAAATACATGGATCTCGCTTCAGCACAGAAGGTCAAGATGGAAAAGGATTTTAAAGACACCATGGAACAGGCCGGCGTAACGGATCTGGGTTCTTTACCCTTCTGAAAAAGTAAAGGCTAACGAATGTCAGCCTTTCCCTTGAATTCCTTTTTATTTTCGTACATTATCGTATCAGCCCGTTTGAAAACATCGGATATCGAAGTATCGTTTTCCGGATCGAAGCATGACAATCCGAATGCAACGGATACTTTCTGCCATGCCGGCAGATCTTTTTTACTCATCTCATTAATCAGATCATTAAGTTCGATGAGAAGAGAGTTCTTTTCTTCAAAATCCTCTCCTTTGAGGATCGAAACAAATTCATCTCCGCCGATCCTGAATACCGGGCTGTGCTTGAATACATGACAGAGAAGTTTACATGATCCTATAATGTATTCGTCTCCGTATTCATGTCCGAATTCATCGTTAATGCTCTTTAGATTATTGATATCAAAGATGACAAGCGCAAAATCTTCCGCTGTTTTATTGAAAATGTTGCTGTTCTCTTTTGATACGGCAGCATCGTAAGCGGTCCTGTTCTTTACACCGGTCATCGGATCGGTCTCATTTATTATCTTTAACTTGTTGTTCAGGTAATTTGCAAGAAGATTTTTCCGGTATTTAATAAATATCGAATTGAGTCTCTGTTCATATCTTACAAGATTGTTGTTCTTATCGATCTCATCAATGATATCGCGGAAGACGTAATAACCCATTGCCCTCTCACCATCATGAAGGGGACAGAAAATGTATACATGGTTTTCCTGCGAAGAATCTTCGATATGCGGAACGAGTTTTCTCGTCTCAAAATTAGGATCAAAAGATATCTTACCGTCATTCATCGAAAAGATATCAAACATATGATCCGAATATCCCGAATCACGAAGTTCTATACTCTCGTCATAAACGGAATTCTCATAATCCTGTTCCAGAAGGATGTGCATGTTTCCTTTTTCAAATCCGGAATTCTGTCCGTAGAATTCTGAAAGTGAAGAATAAATGTCTATAAATTCCATTCCGGAAAGAAGTTTTGCATCAAGGTAATTCAGTTTGGAATCAAAATTATTTGCGATAAGCCTTTCAATAAATATCTTATGACCTATATCTCTTCTTGCAGCATCGGCCTCGCTGCTGTATTCGGTACAGCCACATGATTCCCTGACCCTGAGGATGCAATCGGACAAAGTTTCTTTCGCAACTTCTTTCCCGTCACAAAGATCCAGGATCATTCTGGATGCTTTATATCCGGCATTTGTGAAATCCTGGCTTACCGAAGTAAGCGTCGGGTCAAAAACGGATGAGCTGTAAGTATCGTCAAATCCGGTAACGACTATGTCCTCAGGCACTTTGATACCGTTATTTAAAAATGTCTCGGCTACAAATATGGCAATACCGTCATTGGCACACATAAAGGCATCCGGAAGTTCCCTTCCGGATTTAAGATACTGCGTGACCGAATCCGAAGCAGCCCCCAGATCCCAATTCGTATAAAATATATCTGATTCGGTAAGATTTTGAAAAGCATCCCTGATAACTTCAAGTCTTACGTTTGAATCGGGATTATTAGCCGAACCGGCAACATAATAGACCCTGCCGACATTATGTTTGGACTTTAAATGATCACACAAAAGCTCCATTCCGGCTTTGTTATCAGGCGTAAGATGATGACCGTATTCGGGCTTGCGGCCCAGACTCACAGTCGGAATGCCGGCTTCTTTACAGGATCTGTTGATCTCCTGGAATGTATCACCGAAATCGATTGAATTTCCGAAAATGATCGCACCGTCAAAATCTTCAAGATGCGGAAGAGAAAAAATGTTGACCTCACCTTTGATGGATGAAAGCTCATCGGTAAGTAAAGGGAAACTCAAAAACAGGTAAATATCGGCACTTGCATCAGCAAAGCCCCGATAAATACCTTTCATAAGTTGATCTAAAATTTCGGTGCCCCATCCGGCCGCGAAAACCGCAACTTTTTTCTTCATTACTATTTAATGACCCTGACTCTTATGACACCATCTATGCTCTTTAATTTGTTAATGATATCTTCCGTTGAAGGCTGCTCTATATCAAGCATCGTATAGGCATATTCGCCTTTAGATTTATTGGTCATGTCGGAAATGTTTATTCCGAGATCACCGAAGCAAGCCGTGAATTTCGTGATCATATTTGCCGTATTCTTATGGAGGATCGTCACTCTTCCGGCCTGATCGCAAACACCCATATCACAATTCGGGAAATTAACGGAATTGTTGATATTACCGTTCTTAAGATAATTCATGAGTTCCTTGACAGCCATCTTTGCACAGTTGTCTTCCGATTCTTCCGTAGAAGCACCGAGATGCGGTATGACTATACAGCCTTCCTGACCTGCTGTTGTGCTGTTAGGGAAGTCGGAAACATACTTTCTGATCTTTCCGGCTTTAATTCCTTCAAGGATCGCTTTTTCATCGCAGAGAAGATCACGTGCGAAGTTTAAGATGATGACTCCGTCTTTCATCTTATCGATGGCATCCTTATTGATCATGCCTTTGGTCGAATCAAGAAGCGGAACATGGATAGTGATGATATCACACTTTTCAAAGATCTCTTCAACATTGAGAACATGCTTAACGTCTCTGCTGAGATTCCATGCGGCATCTACGGAAACATAAGGATCGTATCCGTAAACTTCCATTCCCATATGCTTTGCGACATTGGCAACTTTAACACCTATGGCTCCGAGACCGATGATCCCGAGTTTTTTATCCTGAACTTCGGTTCCGGCAAAAGCTTTTTTGGCTTTTTCGGCGCTCTTGCCTATATCCGCATCATCCTTGTTCTTAAGTACCCAGTCGATACCTCCGACTACATCTCTTGATGCAAGCAGCATACCTGCTATAACAAGTTCCTTGACGCCGTTGGCATTTGCTCCGGGTGTATTAAATACAACTATTCCCTTCTTTGCACATTCATCAAGAGGAATATTGTTCACTCCCGCTCCCGCTCTTGCCACAGCGAGAAGATCCGAAGAAAGATCCATTTCATGCATAGAAGCCGATCTTACAAGTATTCCTTCAGCTTCGTTAACATCTTCCGTCTTCGTGAACTCATCCGTAAATTTCTCAAGTCCTACATTAGCGATGGGATTTAAGCAAAAATATTTAAACATTGTTCTTCTCCTCAAATTCTTTCATAAACTCCACAAGCTTCTCTACGCCTTCGATAGGCATTGCATTATAGATCGAAGCTCTCATGCCGCCGACACTCCTGTGTCCTTTAAGGTTTACGAAACCTCTTTCGGTAGCTTCCTTGATGAATTTATCA
Source organism: Lachnospiraceae bacterium (assembly GCA_024682115.1). Classification (GTDB taxonomy): domain Bacteria; phylum Bacillota; class Clostridia; order Lachnospirales; family Lachnospiraceae; genus JAILLW01. Next base: position 111,241 of record JAIKZO010000058.1, on the reverse strand, counting down.
TTCAGTTCATCGCTGCCCGTAACAAAAGGCACATTCATCAGCGAACGGTCTTCTTTACGTACGGTTCCTTTGAAAAGCTTTGAAGAATCAAGATAATCATAAAGGATCTTGGCCTTCTTCTCATTCAGTTCTTTCATCTTTTCAAGTCCGCCCATCTTCTTGAGCCACTTGAACACTTTACCGCATATATAGATAGTATAGCAGGGAGGTGTATTATATAAAGAATCATTATCGGCCTGAGTCTTCCACTTAAGCATCGTAGGTGTTCCGGGAAGAACGTCATCGGTGATAAGATCTTCTCTGATTATCGCTATCACGCAGCCTGCGGGTCCGACATTCTTCTGAACACCGCCGTAGATGACCGCATATTTGGTAACATCAACGGGCTCTGAAAGGAAGCAGGAAGAAACATCGGATACCAGATCCTTACCCTTTGTATTGGGAAGTTGCTTGAACTTGGTACCGTAAATGGTATTGTTCTCACATATATATACATAATCCATGTCATCGGTAATGGGAAGATCAGAGCAATCGGGTATATAGCTGAAAGTCTCATCTTCGCTTGATGCGAGTTTTACGGCCTCACCGTAAATCTTAGCCTCGGCAAATGCTTTCTTTGCCCACTGTCCCGTAATGATATAGCCGGCCTTCTTGTTCTTCATCATGTTCATGGGAACTTCTGCAAAGAACTGCGAAGCACCGCCCTGAAGGAACAGTACCTTGTAGTTATCGGGAATGTTCATCAAGTCTCGAAGATCCTGTTCAGCTTCCTTAATGATGTTGTCATAAACCTTCGACCTGTGACTCATTTCCATAACGGACTGGCCGGAGCCTTTATAATCCATCATCTCTTGTGCAGCTTCTTTAAGAACTTCTTCAGGCAAAACTGCAGGACCTGCTGAAAAGTTGTAAACTCTTGACACTTTTTTCTCCTCCTTAAAACATTACAAAGTAATTACATTTTTATACCAGCATGTATATTTGTCAAGATGTGCATCCGACGTTCACGGTTTAATAAAACAGGATGACCGGAGTTCCGTCTTCAACCATCTCCCACATTTTCTTGATATTTTCATATGGCGTGTTCACACAACCGTGGGAACCGGCCGTTTTATATATCTCTCCGCCGAATTTATTACGCCAGCTGGCATCATGTATCCCGTAACCTTTGAATATCCCGAGCCAGTATCTTACGTAAGATCTGTAATCCGGTCCTATAAGATAGGTATTCTGTCTGTGATTATATATATAATAAGTTCCCCGTATAGTACTGTGACCGTTTGCCGTACACCCCGTAACGATATCGGTCGCAACTTCCTGTATGCCGTTCCTGTAGTAATACATCCTCTGTTTGGTCAGGTCTATCTCAATATAGGTATTTCCGAGGTCATTCCTGCCTTTTATAGGCGCTTCATGCTCATAAACAGGTTCATGTTCTTCATTGATCCCATTGATGAACGCATTGTAAAGATACTCTTTTTCGGCTTCCGTATCTATCTTGTTGCCGTAATTACCGCCCGAAACCTTTACTATACGACTGTCAGTGGATCTGAATTCCCTTTCCGTGCCGTATGTATCATATTTGGCGGCCAGGCTGTCCACATACTCATCCATCTTGGATCTGTCAGGGATAAGGTCGTTGTTTTCATCCAAAACAAATTTACCGAAACCGTCGGTGGTAATGAAAGAACTTGCAACTGATCTGTCTATGATCTCCGTATCTTCCCCGAAACGGTAGACTATATTTCTGTCCTGAAACTCATCTATCTTATTGTAAAGATCGATGCATTCCTCCATCTCGGAGGTCATGGAAAGATTTCTGTAGCAGCCTTCCTTATAAAGATCAACTTCATCCTTAAAGGTATTGAACGAATCGGTTATGAGTGTTTTTGCATATTCCTCATTTAATACATTGAGCCTCATATTTATAAGCTCATATCCGTTATTGGTAGTCCTGTTTATCCTGACTATCCTGCTGTCTTCGGGAATATGCGTAAAAAACGGCAGATGATCGACAGTTTCCTCAAAAAGGGCCGTATTGTAAGTGATCGTAGGAGAAAAATTATTATACCTGTTTGAATAGATAAGGTTTTCTCCCCAAAGGATAGGCATCTGGGAGTAATAAAGTTCCTTCAGCCGATCTGTAAAATCGTATTTAAGTCCGACTTCCTCGGCACTTACAGTATAAGACTTACCGTCAATATCAACGACAGTAAGTCCTTTGTAATCCCCGATATTACGGAGAAGTTCAGTATTTACCTGATCGATCGTCTTACCGGTGCAATATATGCCGTTTATAAATGTTCCGTATGAGAATCCGTCTTTGTAATAGTATGCCATAAGGCAGTATAAAACGGCCAGTAAAACAAACACAAAGACGATCGATATAAAAATACCCTTAAAAAATTTCTTTATCATCAGTCTTTCATATCGGCAGCATCAAAAGCTTCAGAAATAGGTGCTCCCGCAGGAACCATGGGGAATACCTTATCGTCTTTGCCGATAACACATTCAATAAGGACAGGTTCCTTTAAGCTGAGTGCTTTTTTGAGGGCTTTTTTCACATCCTCGGGTTTTGTTACCCTGAACGCTTTTACGCCGAGTCCCTCAGCAACCTTACAATAATCCACTTTATCTTCTATCACGGTCTGGGAATAACGCTTGCCGTAGAAAAGGGTCTGCCACTGCCTTACCATTCCCAAAACCTGATTGTTTATTACAACTTCAATGATGGGTATATTATATCTGCTCGCAGTAGCAAGCTCGTTCATATTCATCCTGAAGCAGCCGTCACCGGCAATATTAACGCAAACCTTATCGGGCTTTCCTACCTTTGCTCCGATACAGGCTCCGAGGCCGTATCCCATGGTGCCCAGACCGCCTGATGAAATGAAAGTCCTGGGCATCGTATATTTATAATACTGAGCGGCCCACATCTGATGCTGGCCGACATCCGTCGTGATTATAGCCTGTCCCTTGGTAAGCTTATCAAGTTCTTCTATAAGATAAGGACATGAAAGCACGGACTTATCGTAACTCATAGGATATTTTCTGTTAAGATCGTATATATGCTTCATCCATGTCTCATGTTTATGCTTTTTGATCTTCTGATTGATAATTGTTAGGACTTCTTTAAGATCACCGACTACCGAAGCATCCGTCTTGATGTTCTTATCGATCTCAGCATCGTCTATATCGATATGAAGGATCTTTGCTCCGGTAGCGAATTTTGAGGCATTTCCGATAACTCTGTCGGAAAATCTGGCTCCGAGGGCAATAAGAAGATCACATTCGGAAACACCGAAATTCGATGCTTTGGTCCCGTGCATACCGATCATACCGGTATATCTGGGAGAATATGCATCCATAACACCCTTGCCCATAAGAGTATCACATACGGGACAGTCAAGTTTCTCGGCGAGTTCTCTTACTTCTTCATGTGCGCCGGAAATAACTGCGCCTCCGCCGACATAGATGAAGGGTTTCTTTGAACTCTCCATGAGTTTAACAGCGACCTCGATATCCGCCGTAGTATAAGAACCGGTTTTTAAACTGTCTTCCGGTTTTTCTTTTTTATATTCGCACATTGACGCCGTAACATCCTTGGTGATGTCAACGAGCACAGGTCCGGGCCTTTTGCTTGTGGCGATCTTAAATGCTTTTCTTATCGTGGGAGCAAGATCGTTTATGTCTTTAACGATGATGCTGTGTTTGGTTATGGGCATCGTAACGCCTGCGATATCAACTTCCTGGAATGTATCTTTTCCAAGAAGCGGAAGGTTTACGTTACAGGTGATGGCAACCATGGGTACGGAATCCATATAGGCAGTAGCGATCCCCGTTACGAGATTCGTGGCGCCGGGTCCGGAAGTTGCAAAACAAACGCCTACACGACCGGTGGCTCTGGCATATCCGTCAGCGGCATGGGCAGCACCCTGCTCATGAGAAGTGAGGATATGTCTTATTCCGTCTTTTTTATGTGTTTCATTATACTTATATAATGCATCGTAAACATTCAGTATCGTACCGCCGGGATAACCGAATACGGTATCTACTCCCTGTTCTTTTAAACATTCAATTACGATATCAGCTCCGCTAATAAGCATTTTTGTCTCCTCTGTATAAAAAATCCGTGATCTTTTTAATTACGGGGAACCTCAAGTATCGCTCCTCTGTTACCCGACGTGACAAGTTCTCTGTATCTGGCAAGATATCCGCTCGTAACCGCGGGTTCTTTTGGTGTCCAGTTCTTTTTCCTTTCATTCAGTTCTTCGTCGGATACCTTAACGTCCAGTTTCATGTTCGGGATATCGATCGAAATGATGTCACCCTCTTTAACAAGTGCGATCGGTCCTCCGACAGCAGCTTCAGGAGAAACGTGGCCTATCGAAGCTCCTCTTGAAGCTCCGGAAAATCTTCCGTCCGTAATAAGTGCTACGCTTGAGCCGAGGCCCATTCCGGCAATAGCCGAAGTGGGATTGAGCATTTCTCTCATGCCCGGACCACCCTTAGGCCCTTCATATCTGATGACGACAACATCTCCGGGATTGATCTTTCCGCCTTTTATCGCATCTATGGCATCTTCTTCACATTCAAATACCCTTGCAGGTCCTTCGTGAACCATCATTTCGGGAACAACGGCCGAACGTTTTACCACGGACCCGTCAGGAGCAAGATTACCCTTGAGTACGGCAAGTCCGCCGGTTTCCGAATAAGGATTTGAAAGCGGTCTTATTACTTCTTCATTAAGATTTACGGCACCTTGGGCATTCTCTCCTATCGTCTTTCCCGTAACCGTCATGCACGAAGTATCGATAAGTCCTTTTTCGATCAGCTCGGCTATTACAGCATAAACGCCGCCGGCTTCGTTAAGATCTTCCATATATGTGGGACCGGCAGGTGCAAGATGGCAAAGATTAGGTGTCTTTTCGGAAATACCGTTTGCATATGCGATATCGAAATCAAATCCTATCTCATGAGCGATGGCCGGGAGATGAAGCATTGAATTCGTTGAGCAGCCAAGTGCCATGTCTACAGTAAGCGCGTTAATAACCGCTTCCTTGGTCATGATATCCCTCGGTCTGATGTTCTTTTTAAGCATATCCATAACTGCCATACCGGCATGCTTGGCAAGTTTTATCCTGTCGGAATAAACCGCGGGGATCGTTCCGTTACCCGGAAGTCCCATGCCCAGAGCTTCAGTAAGACAGTTCATGGAATTGGCTGTATACATACCGGAACATGACCCGCATGTAGGACATACTTTATGTTCAAATTCTTTTACGTCTTCCTCGGACATGGTTCCTGCCGCATACGATCCGACTGCCTCAAACATTGAAGACAGCGACCTTTTCTGTCCCTTTACATGACCGGCAAGCATCGGGCCTCCCGAAACGAATACCGTGGGAACATTTATCCTGGCTGCAGCCATCAAAAGTCCGGGTACATTCTTATCACAGTTCGGCACCATAACAAGTGCATCAAACTGATGGGCAAGGGCCATACACTCGGTAGAATCCGCAATAAGGTCCCTTGTTACAAGGGAATATTTCATTCCGACATGTCCCATGGCTATTCCGTCGCACACAGCTATTGCCGGAAATACAACCGGCACACCGCCGGCTTCTGCGACACCGAGTTTAACGGCATTAACTATCTTATCAAGATTCATATGACCGGGTACTATCTCATTATAAGAGCTTACTATCCCGACCATGGGTTTTTGCATTTCTTCCTCGGTAAATCCGAGAGCATTGAACAGACTTCTGTGAGGAGCCTGTTGCATTCCGCATTTTACAGCATCACTTTTCATTATCCGATCCTCCGTGCGATCTCTTCGCCCATTTGCGAGCAACTGAGTTTCCTGGTTCCTTCGGTATATATGTCTGATGTCCTGAAACCTTCGGAAAGAACATCACTAACAGCTTTTTCGATAAGATCCGCTTCCTTATCAAGGTCAAAGGTATATCTGAGCATCATCGCAGCACTCAATATCGTAGCGATGGGATTGGCGATATTCTGACCGGCTATATCGGGAGCTGATCCGTGCGAAGGCTCATAAAGACCGAATTTCGTGTCATTCAAAGATGCGGAGGAAAGCATTCCGATAGAGCCTGTGATCATGGATGCTTCATCGGAAAGAATATCTCCGAACATATTCTCCGTAAGGACTACATCAAATTGAGAAGGATCCTTTACAAGCTGCATTGCGCAGTTGTCTACGAGCATATGTGAGAGCTTTACATCCGGATAATCTTTCGAAACGGAATTTACGACATCCCGCCAGAGTCTTGAGGAATCAAGTACATTGGCCTTATCTACTGATATCACGCTTCCCCTTCTCTTTCTCGCGATCTCAAAAGCCTTGATCGCTATCCTTCTTATCTCTTCTTCGGTATAAGTAAGAGTATCTATGGCTTTTCTGATACCGTTTTCGGTGACGGTCTTTCTTTCACCGAAATACAGACCGCCTGTCAGTTCCCTCATGATCAGCATGTCAAAGCCTTTATCGGCTATCTCCTTCTTAAGGGGACAAGCCTGGGAAAGCTCTTTATAAAGATACGCAGGCCTGAGGTTGGCAAACAGATTTAGGGCTTTTCTTATACCAAGAAGACCGGCCTCGGGTCTTTTCGAAGGTTCAAGCTTATACCAGGGAGATGTATTGGTATCTCCGCCTATCGATCCCATAAGAACGGCATCGGAGTTCCTGCATGCTTCGATCGTTTCTTCGGTCAGAGGAACACCAAATGCATCTATGGAAGCACCTCCCATAAGAACTTCACGGTATTCGATCGAATGAGAACATACCGCGCAGACCTTATCAAGTACTTTCATTGCCTCGGAAACTATCTCGGGCCCTATCCCGTCACCTTTTATCACGGCGATCTTCATGTCCATATCTTTTCTCCATCAATCAAAATTCTTCTTAATTCAAAATCGAGTAGGGATGTAACCGCTCCCTACTCGCTGGAATAACAACACGAATTACATACAGATGATCATTCCTTTGAAGCCTTCTCGATCTGAGAAATGGAATTCTTCTGCATGGGAATACGACAGTTTTTATTATTTCCGAACTCAACGATAACAGTATCATCCGTAATATCAATGATACTGCCGTAAAAACCGCTGGTGGTCAGAACATAATCTCCCACTTCCATGGAAGAGATCATCTCCTGCAGTTTCTTCTGTTCCTTCTTCTGAGGACGGATCATGAAAAAATACATGAAACCGATGATGATCGCTATCCAGGCGACCATAAGTAATAAAGAAGCTCCGCCGCCCTGTGCGGCTGCCTGTTCAGTCAATAAGATCCCGTTCATAAAAAATCCTTTCAAACATTAATAAATATAAGTTTTATTGCATATCAGCATTTAATTACGCACTAAAAGATATGATACACAAAATGCATGTCAAAATCAAGCATCTTCCTTTGCCATATCAAGCATTTGGGCCTTATACGAGGCAAATCTGCCCTCATCCAGGGCAAGTCTTATCTCTTCCATCATATTATTATAAAAATACAGATTATGAAGAACGCATAATCTCATTCCGAGCATTTCTTTTGCCTTAAGAAGGTGTCTCAGATAAGCTCTGCTGAAATTCCTGCAGGTAGGACAGTCACAGCCTTCCTCTACCGGACGGTCGTCCCTTTCGTATTTTGCGTTAAAAAGATTGATCTTGCCGTGTTTTGTATAAAGATGTCCGTGGCGGCCGTTTCTTGACGGATAAACACAGTCAAAAAAATCGACGCCTCTTTCAACGCCCTCCAGAATGTTTTCCGGAGTTCCTACGCCCATGAGATAAACAGGCTTGTCTGCGGGAAGATTTGGAACAGTGCAGTCAAGGATTGCATACATTTCCTCATGTGTTTCCCCGACGGCAAGTCCGCCTATCGCGTATCCCGGAAGATCGAGTTCCGATATCCTTTTGGCATGTTCTATACGGATGTCCTCAAATACAGCGCCCTGATTTATGCCGAAAAGAAGCTGGTCTTTATTAACTGTCCTTTCAAGCGAGTTCAGCCTCTCAAGTTCAGTCTTGCATCTTTCAAGCCACCTTGTCGTACGCTGAACGGAATCATATACATATCTCCTGTCCGCTCTTGACGAGGGACATTCATCAAACGCCATGGCTATCGTGGATCCGAGGTTTGACTGGATACGCATGCTCTCCTCGGGGCCCATAAATATCTTTCTTCCGTCAATATGCGAATTGAAAGTAACTCCTTCTTCTTTTATCTTCCTTAGGGAAGCTAATGAAAAAACCTGAAACCCGCCTGAATCCGTAAGTATCGGTCTGTCCCAGTTCATAAAAGAATGCAGACCGCCAAGATCATGGATCACCTCATCTCCAGGTCTTACATGGAGATGATATGTGTTACACAGTTCAACCTGACATTTTATCTCCTTAAGATCAAGAGACGAAACCGCTCCTTTAATTGCGGCAACCGTACCGACATTCATAAAAACGGGCGTCTGAATGCGCCCGTGAACAGTTGAGAATTCTCCTCTTTTTGCATTTCCTTCTTTTTTCAGTATCTTAAACATTAAAGATATCTCTCCCAGAATTCTTCAAGACAAATATCATCCTCCATTATTACCGATGCAGCCGCACGTCCGACATATCTGAAATGCCAGGGTTCGAATTCGATACCCGTTATGTATTCCTTATCTTCGGGATATCTGAGTATGAAGCCGTATTCTTTGCAATGTTCTTTAAGCCATTTCCCGGCATCCGTGTCGGCAAATCCCTCATCAAGATAAGTATATGAATCGGTGACTATATCAATGGCAAGTCCGACCTGATGCTCGGAAGAACCGGGTACCGTAACAACCTGTGCAGAAAGCTTATATGCATCCAGGTAGGAATAACCCTTCTTCATATATGCTTTGATCTTACGCTCGAAAAGCATTTTCTGCCTGTCAAGATCCCTGTAAGGTGAACATATCACAAGCTTGATATCTTCTTCCTTGGCTGCTTTTACCATAGAAAGAAGATCATTGACGATCCTTTCATCGCATTTCATGCTTCCGGAAAGTTCGCCAAGAACAAATTCATAATCTTCGGGGATCGGATGCTGTTTATTTATCAGGATCAGTTTCCAGTCATCAGCGGAAAAATCGGGATCTTCGTTAAGCTCCTCTTCTTCCGGTCCCTCACTGCTGTCAAAATTTTCAAGCATATCATCAAGATAAACGAGATCTTCATCAAGCAGCTGACCTGATTCATCTTTAACGGCAACGTTCATATCCGCTTCATCTTCATCGACTTCATCCTGAGTATGTTCGGATGCAAAATCCAGATTCGAATTTGCGGCAGCGATATCTTCAACCTTCGGATCAGTGGATACGAATCCGTTACCTTGATTAAATATGGGAAAAGCAAAACTGCTTCCGAGGAAGAAACAGCAGATGATAAAAACCGTACAGGCAAATCTCTTGGCCGACCTTTTACAGTAGAGGATTATACGAGTGATAAACATGGTGACAAATAGCCCGCATATCGCTATGGGGAGCAAAATGCGATGTTTTTTACCCAGGTTTATGAAATAATCTTTGATCTTTTCGTATAACTTCTTCTGCATGATTCAGTCAGGGTAATTTATGGAATATTATGCAATTCGGTCTGTCTATGGGTATCTCTTTTCCGTTCATCACTATGGTCCCTTTTTCCATATCCACGGTAAAGAATGTCATCGTATTGGATTCATGGTTCAATGAAACCAGGTGTTTATTGTCTGGGAAGAGCGCCGCATCCTTGGGATAATCTCCCGAAACGGGAAGACAAAAGATCTTAGTAAGAAGACCTGTCTTATTATCTACCGAGTATACGACTACCGAATTATCACCGGCATTGGAACTGACGATATATTTAAAATCAAATGACCAGTTGATCGCCGATGCCGAAGTTACGGAAGCGTGATAATCGTTTAATGTGGATATCGTCTGTATCTTTTCAAAAGAAGGGATATCGTTCTTATCTACCGAATACTCATAAACATCGATATAATTTTTGAGTTCATGAACTATATAAAGGAATTTTCCGTCTTTGCTGAATTTCAGGTGTCTCGGAGCCGATTCCTGTTCGGAATGGATTATATCGAGCTGGCTGAGCTTGCCTGTCTGATGGTTAAGCCTGTAAACGACGGTATGGTCCATTCCCAGATCTGCGGCAAGAAGGAATTTATTATCTCTCGTCATCTTTACACAGTTGATATGAGGTCTGAAATTCCTCTCTGCAATAGATCCGAGTCCTTTATGATAGATCTCATCGGTGATCTCACCGACACCTCCGTCCTTTTGGAGCTTGAGAACGGTAAGCTTTGCATCATGATAACCGGCAACAAAAAGGTACTTATCGTCGTAGTCCGTAGACAGATAGCATCCTCTCATTCCGTTGATCGAAGCGTTGTTGATCAGTTTGAGTGAACCGTCTTCTTTGATAAGATATGATTCCACGCCGAAATCGGTGATCGAATAAAGATGCTGCTGATCATGAGATATCGTTATATAAGAAGAATTGGTTATCTCAACCTGATCTTTCTTTTCGATCCTTCCGTTCTTAACATCGACATCAAAGATCGATATGCCGAGTTTTGCGTTATTTCCGGAAGTATATGAAGAAACATAAGCTACATATTTATCTTTGCCGGCCATGATATCCTCCAAAACTATTCTGATTTTACTTCTTTCCAGAGTTCATTATAAAGCTCATCACCTTCCTGCCCGAGATATGTATAAGTCTCAAGATGATCATACTGTGAAAGATCCGGGAAAGCGATCGGCGAATTCTTTATCTCTTCGTCCTCGATGAGTTCTCTTGCAGCATCGTTCGGTGTTGAATATGTGATATATTCAAAATTCATGAGCGCAATGTCGGGACGGCACATGAAATCGATGAATTTTTCGGCATTCTCGAGATTCTTGGCGTTTTTGGGAATTACCCACGAATCGATCCAGACATTTGTACCCTCTTTAGGGATCACATATTCAAGATCCGGGTTCTCACGCTGTGTATATATGGCTTCACCGGAATAGATGACTCCGATGGCGGCTTCGTTACCGATCATCTTATCACGTACCTGATCTACCACATAGGCCTGTACAAGAGGTTTCTGTTCGAGAAGATAATTCTTTGCTTCTGTCAGTTCATCGAGATCCAGGGTGTTCATGGAATATCCTTTGGTCTTCAAAGCAACCATGAACGCATCTCTCACGGAATCCTGCATAAGGATATTATCCTTGTATTTAGGATCCCAGAGTATCTCCCAGCTGTCGACCTTTTCGTCGACCATTGTCTTATTATATAAGATCCCTACTGTTCCCCAGCAATAAGGAACCGCATATCTGTTGCCCGGATCGAAGCCTTCTGCTTCCTTATAGTACTGGGCACCGATGTTTTTTGCATTCGGGATATGGTCAAGATCGATCTCCTGCAGAAGATCGTTCTCTATCATCTTTCTTATCGTATAGTCAGACGGGCATATAACGTCATAAACGGTCGCTCCCGCTTCAACCTTCGGATACATGGTCTCATTGGTCTCGAATTCATCATAAATGACTTTGATGCCGGTCTCTTCCTCAAACATTGAGAGCGTATCGGGATCTATATATTCACCCCAGTTATAAACTACGACCTCACCTTTTGAAGATCCGTTTTTCCCGCATCCGGTTAGACACACTCCCGCTAATAGAACGGCAAGCGCGAAAGCACATAAATATCTTTTCATAATCCTCCTCCGAACAGTCTAAGCACTCTGTTCTTTGCCTGCAGGTTTTTTCCTGTCCGCAGGCTTGTAATTAACTAAAAGTAATAATACCAAAACCGTAAGGAAAATGATAGTGGAAAGTGCATACATTTCGGGTTTTATGCCCTTCTTCACTTCGGTGTATATCTTAGTCGAAAGCGTATCAACGCCGGCCCCCTTGGTAAAGTGGGTTATGATAAAGTCATCAATACTCATGGTAAAGGCCATCAGGAAACCCGCAGTGATACCGGGCATTATCTCGGGCAGGACCACCTTGATATAACCGTAAACGGGTCCCGCTCCCAGATCCAGTGCCGCTTCATAGGTATGTGGATCTAACTGAGCCATCCTCGGCATAACACTCAATATTACGTACGGGATACAGAAAGTTATGTGCGAAAGGAGGATCGTACCGAGTCCGAACCTGAAGTTAAAGCTGATAAAAAGCAGCATCAGCGAAATCCCGGTCACTATCTCGGCATTGAGCATCGGTATATTGGTAACACCCATAACAAGTGAACGTGTCTTCTTTCTGAGGTTCATGATCGAAATACATGCTATGGTCCCGATGAGCGTTGAGACCAACGAAGCCACGAGAGCGATAAGGAGCGTGTTGAACAGTGCGCTCATAATGGCATCGTTCTTAAAGAGCGATACATACCATTTCGTGGTAAAACCGCCCCATTTTGCTCTGGTCTTGCTGCTGTTAAAGCTTAATACGATAAGTGTGATTATAGGCGCATATAAGAATAAGGCTATGAGGAACATATAAATGTTCCTGGATATCTTTTTGATCATAGGAAGTTCGATTCACCTCCTTTATCAAAGATATTGGTGATTATGATACTGATGATGATAAATATCATGAGCACGATGGAAAGGCCCGAACCGAGATTCCAGTTGCTTGCCTGGGTAAACTCTTCCTCTATGACATTTCCTATCAGGAGGATCTTTGATCCTCCGAGCAGTTTGGATATTACAAAGGTCGTAAGTGCGGGTATGAATACCATCGTTATACCGCTGATGATACCGGGAACCGACAGCGGAAGGATGATCTTAGTAAATACCTTGAACGAATTTGCCCCCAGATCCCTTGCGGCATTTATCACATTCTCATCTATCTTTGAAATACAGTTATATAAAGGCAATACCATGAACGGCAGGAAATTATAGACCATGCCGAGTACGATCGCTGAAGGGGTATTGATTATCTTAAGAGCCGGAAGGCCGACAAAAGAAAGGATCGAATTAATAACTCCGTTCTTTTCAAGAAGGGTCTGCCATGCCATAGTACGCAGGAGAAAATTCATCCACATCGGAAGTATGAATATAAAGACGACAAAGCTCTTTGTTGAAACCTTCATCGCACTTAAAATCATAGCCAGAGGATATGAAAGTAAGATACATATTATCGTAGACAAAAATGATAATCCGAGTGCAAGAAACAGACCTTTGATATGCTCGGGCTGGGTTATGGCGGCAATGTTTTCAAAGGTCAGCGAACCGTTTCTGTTCGTAAGTCCGTAATAAAAAACCATGCCGAGAGGAATGATTATAAAGAACACGGACCACAGATAATACGGCGTCCCGAGAAGTTTTCTGTAGCGCTTCTGTTTATTCATCTATCTTAAGCGCCTCCTCATCCTCAAATTCGGGTTTATTCATTATCTGTATGTTAAAAGGATCTACATCTATCGAAACCAGCGTACCTACAGGGAAACATTTGGTCGACTGGACATGCCATTCAAATCCGTTTGCCTGGACTTCCATCTCGTAGTGAACGCCTTTGAACAAAAGATGTGAGACAACGCCCTGGATCTTTCCTTTGGGATCATCGGGATTGATCTCGGTAAGAATGACATCTTCGGGACGAATGACGACATCGACCGGTTTATCTGTTCCGAACCCGGTATCAACACACTCAAAATCAACGCCCAGGATATTAACGAGCTTATCTCTTACCATTGTTGATCTTATGATGTTACTGTCTCCGATGAAATCGGCAACGAATGCGTTTTCCGGCTCGTTATATATCTTTTCGGGTGTACCGATCTGCTGGATGTATCCCTGGTTCATAACAACGATCGTATCAGACATCGTAAGCGCTTCTTCCTGATCGTGCGTAACATATATAAATGTTATCCCCAGTTCATTCTTGAGACGGATAAGTTCATATTGCATGTCCTGACGAAGCTTAAGATCCAAGGCTCCCAGGGGTTCATCAAGAAGAAGTACCTTGGGTTCATTAACGATAGCTCTGGCTATCGCTATACGCTGTTGCTGTCCTCCGGAAAGCGAATCCGGCATACGGTTTTCATATCCGTCAAGATTGACAAGTTTCAGGGCATATTTGATCTTGTCATCGATATAGTTCTGAGTCTTGCCTTTTATCTTAAGACCGAAAGCGATATTCTCCTTAATGTTCATATGAGGAAAAAGGGCATACTTCTGAAAAACGGTATTGAGCTGCCTTTTGTAAGGGGGAAGATTGGTTATATCCTCTCCGTCAAATATCACTTTCCCTTTCTCGGGAGTCTCAAAGCCTCCGATTATCCTTAAGGTCGTAGTCTTTCCGCAGCCTGAAGGTCCGAGAAGAGTTATGAATTCATTTTCCTTTATGTAAAGATTCAGATCATCCAGTATGAGCTGGCCGTCAAACGACTTGCTGATATTCTGAAGATCAATTAATGTTTTGGACATGTATATCCCCTTTCGATACCAAGCGATCACAATCTGTCTATCCAAACCTTTGCCAGTGAAGGCCAGGTTGATATCGCTTTTTCGAGGCTGATAATATATTCGTCTTTGCTCATATCGGGTGTTTTTTCTTTAGCTGCGGCCTCATCGTTGTCAAACTGTGTGAGAAGTTCGTTAATCCTTTCCCCGGAAACGTTTATCGATCTTCCGTTCCTTATCGCATCGGCAGCCTTGTGATACTGTTCCATTACGAACTCGCCGCCGGATTCACGGTTAAAATAAGCCATATTGCCGAGCCCCAGGCCGTGCCATCCTTCGGGATAAACGTAATGGGCAAACCTGATCCCGTTCTTCTTTAATGCTTCCGCCATTAAGTAACTGTTTTCCACCGGAACCAGATCATCGGTGGCTGTCTGCCACAAAAAGCACGAAGGAGTATCGGCACTTACATTCTTTTCGATCGAAAAATACTTAAGATCCTCTTCGGACGGTTTAAAACCGCAAAGCGCATATACGGAATAAATATGGGTATATTGGCCTGTTGTTATCACCGGATATGAAA
Source organism: Lachnospiraceae bacterium (assembly GCA_024682115.1). Lineage (GTDB taxonomy): Bacteria > Bacillota > Clostridia > Lachnospirales > Lachnospiraceae > JAILLW01. The sequence goes on along the minus strand of JAIKZO010000058.1, from coordinate 96,233 downwards.
GGATCACACCGTCAGGTCTGTTGGATACGGCATCCAGCGAAGGATCGTTATCCTTCACGTCATTGTAATGTACCGCAAGCGTACCGCAAAGATGGGCGCCTGCCGAAAACCCGCAGATAATGAGTTTTTTGTTTTTTATATGAAACTCGTCTTCTCTTTTTCTGATTGACCTGACTGTCCTTGAAATATCGTTGAGAGGCTGTTTTCCGAGAGGTACGGACATCGTGATATCCGTAGTGTATGTCAGAACAAAAGCGTTCATTCCCATTTCATAGAACTTCAAAGCGACAGGTTCACCTTCGTGAGGAGCGCACATGCAGTATCCGCCTCCGGGTACCACGAGCATGCAGTCTCTGTCTTCGTCATCTTCGTCATGAAGATAGGCATGAATATTCGGTCTGAAACCGTACGCTGCCCTGTATGTGTATTCATCGTCTTTCCAGATATCCTCGTCAAAACACTTCATTAATCTGTCCTTCCTGCAGCAGATCAGCCGCGAACCGTATATTCCCCTTCAATAAGATATTTATATGATGTGATCTCTTTTAATCCCATCGGACCTCTTGCGTGGAGTTTCTGGGTACTGATACCTATCTCCGCTCCGAGTCCGAATTCAAATCCATCGGTGAACCTTGTCGATGCGTTAACATATACGCAGGCGGCATCGATCTCTTTAAGGAATCTTTCCGCATTTTCTCTGTCCGAAGTAAGGATTGATTCCGAATGGTGGGTTGAATAGCGGTTTATATGCTTTATCGCTTCATCGATACTGTCTACCGTCTTGACGGAAAGTATAAGATCAAGATACTCTGTTCCGAAATCTTCTTCCGTTGCGGGAGTGCATTCGATGGTTTCTCTTATCGTCTCATCTCCTCTTATCTCCACGTTCTTTTCCTTTAATGCACGCGAAAGCATCGGCATGAATTCATTGACGATATTCCTGTGGACGACGAGAGATTCTGCGGCATTGCAAACGCCGATCCTCTGGGTTTTTGCATTTAGTATGACCTTTACCGCCTTGTCCATATCTGCGGTCTCATCCACAAAAATATGACAGTTTCCGGTTCCGGTCTCGATGACAGGGATCAGGCTGTTTTCCACGACGGATCTTATGAGGCCCGCCCCGCCTCTGGGGATGAGAAGATCGACATATTCTTTCATCGTCATGAACTCCCGTGTAACTTCTCTGTCGGTCGATTCAATGAGAAGGATCGCATCGGGGCTTATGCCTTTATCCGTAAGCGCATCCTTTATTACCTGCGTTATCATACGGTTTGAGTTTATCGCATCGGAACCGCCTTTTAAGATAACGGCACTTCCCGCCTTGAAGCACAACGAGAATGCATCGGCGGTGACATTGGGTCTTGATTCGTATATTATCCCGATCACCCCCATCGGAACAGATACCTTCCTTAAATGAAGACCTGATGAAACATCACGCTCTTCAAGTATCTCCCCGATCGGATCCGGAAGAGAAGCCACCTGCATAAGTCCTTCGGATATACCTTTTATCCTTTCATCGGTAAGAAGAAGTCTGTCAAGGAGGCCTTCATTCATTCCCTTTTCCCTGCCGTTATCTATATCGATATTGTTTGAAAAAAGGATCTCGTCTTTTCTTTCAACGAGCATCTTCGCGGCATGAACAAGTGCTTCGTTCTTTTCTTCGGTTGTCAGTTTTTCAATATCATATTTTATGTTCTTTGCGCGTTTGCAAAGATCCAGCAGTGCTTCATTCATGTATCCTTATTACCTGCCTTTCGGAAACTATCATGTCCATTCTGATATCGTTTTCATCGATCGGGATCTCACCGTCATATATCTGCATATCATAACATGGTGCGATCTTGAAAAGTTTATCATATCGTTTTAAAAAGCGGTCATAAAAGCCTTTTCCGTAACCCATTCTGTTCCCATTGCGGTCAAATACCGATCCGGGAACTATTATCACGGTATCATTGTTCTGCATGCTCTTCGTGTATCTTTTGAGCTCATTTTCGGCCGGTTCAGGTATGCCCTGATATCCGGGCTTAAGATCATCCATTGAGCCTATGCCGAAAAATGTTATATCCATCCCCTCGACCCTCGGACAGTATATCTTTTTTCCTTCTTCCAGGAGTTTTTTTATGTAAGGCGATGTGATCACTTCGCTTCTGTAATTAACAAAAAACAGGATAGTCGAAGCATTTTTATATTCAGGCACCCCGGAAAGCTTTTCAAAAATGATATCACTCATTTCGCTTCTGTCTTTTACCGGGATCCTTTCCCTTTTATCCAATATCTTTTGTCTGAGTATTGTCTTTTCGGATATTTCTTTCATAACGACAGTCCGATCATGATCCCGCCTTCAAAGCAAAGGCTACATTTTCAGCAACACGTATACCGTCGGTTGCGGCACTCATTATCCCTCCGGCGTAACCGGCTCCTTCGCCGCAGACATAAAGATTTCCTATGCTCGAAACGTAAAGTTCATTTCTTGGCATCCTTATAGGCGAAGATGTCCTGCTCTCGACAGCATAAAGGACCGCTTCATCAGAAGCAAATCCGGGAATTATACCGTCAAAAGCATCTATTCCTTTTATGATGTCTTTTTTGATGTATTCGGGCAGTATGCCGTCTAACGAAACATGAGCGGAACGGCCCTTGATGCATTCAAAAACCTTATCGTCCCGTATTTCGTTAAGAACTCCATTTTTATACTCTGTATAATACTGGACCGGGATGCTGCCTTTCCCCGCTTCAAACGCTCTTTTTTCCAGTTCCTGCTGAAAATACATTCCGCTTAAAACATCGTCTCCCGACATATAATCATCGGGCTCTACGGTAACTATCACAGCCGAATTGGATCTTTCGGAACTTCTTCCCGAATAACTCATGCCGTTAACGGCAATCATCCCATCTTCCGAAGAAGCATTGACCACATATCCTCCGGGACACATACAAAAAGAATAAACTCCTCTCCCGTCGTTGCAGATATGAGTCAGCTTATAGGAAGCGTTTCCGAGTTTTTTGTGAAAAGGGGTCCCGTAAGCATATTCATTAATGATACCGGCCGGATGCGAGATCCTGAACCCTACCGCAAATCCTTTGGGCTCTATATTCAGTCCGGAATCTTTAAGTAATCTGAACGTATCCCGTGCACTGTGTCCGGGCGCCAGGATAAAAATATCACAGGGAACCTTTTTCCCGTTGACACTTATCGAAGTCAGTGTTCCGCCTTCTATTCCGAATCCGTCCACACAGGACTCAAAATGAACTTCTCCTCCGAGCGAGATGATCTCGTTCCTGAGGTTTTTTACTACTTTGATGAGTACATCCGTTCCGACATGAGGTTTATTGTCGATAAGTATATCTTCATCGGCTCCGAATCTGACAAGATCCGAAAGCACGGCGTGATTCATGCCGTTTTTTTCTTTTACGGAAGTGTTGAGTTTTCCGTCGGAAAAAGTTCCCGCTCCGCCTTCTCCGAACTGAACGTTCGAGATCCGGTCGAGTTCCCCGCTTTCCCAGAACCTGTCTACAGATACCTTACGTTTGTCAACATCATAACCGCGTTCGTATACAACAGGTCTTAAGCCCGCACGGGCAAGATAAAGCGCGCAGAACATACCCGCGGGACCGAAGCCGCAGACAATGGGCCTTTTATCGTCATCTATACGATCAAAGCTGTAAGGAAAAGAATAATTCTTTTTCTGTACCTTTAAAAGCCGTTTATTTCTCTTTAATAACCTGTCTTCATCTTCGGATTCGATATCTATTCCGTAAATATAATACAGATCCGGCTTTTTTCTGGAATCCAAAGATCTTTTAACGATCTTATAAGAAAAGCCGGTTTCTTTTCCGATGTATTTTTTTATCTTCAGGTCAAGGTCTTCTTTGGTATGGTCTACGGGAAGACGTAATTCGTTTATCCTAAGCATATGATCAGATGAGATTAAATGTTCTTCCTACCGCAAGTACAAATCTTCCGAGAGGACTGGTCTCGAGTTCTTCTTCCTGATACCCCTTAAGCGCAAGTAAGATCACGATGTAAAGCACCGTACATATCAAAAGCACGATGATCATCGCTATGCCTTTACCGATAAGAGGACTGATAACTTTGTTTATAAGCATTCCGATAAGCGCACTTATCAAAGCGCCGATCAAAGTGACGGCAAATGTCCTGAACCACTCCTGTGTATACTGGAATGTTCTCGAAATGAACACAAAACTTACAAAAGCAATGATCGCATAGAAGAAAAGGTTGGAAAGTATCACACCGATCACGGACAGTTTAAGCGTCGAGATAAATACTATGGCAAGTATTATATGCACAGCAAAAGCAACCGCCCCGATCCCGAGGGCAAATCCATAGTTCTGCATGCTTATCATCATCTCTGTGAACATGACCGTATACAGCGCAAAAACTATGCACAAAGCCTGAAGCTGAAGATACAGTGCAGTCTGCTCACCGCTCGAAACATACAGGGTGTCAAGGATGTTATCCGCAAGAACGGCCAGCATGGCAGCCGTGAAAAAGGCTATCGTAGAACACCTGTGGATCATGGCCTTGAGTTTTTCTCTGGCATTTCTGTATTCTTCTCTCTTTATGGCTCCTATTGCTTTTCTTATATAGGGATAAGTGAATATGGAAATCGTAAATACGGCAATTCCCGCGATCGAAAATGTCTTTCCGTAATATTCACCGAATGAAAAATCAAGGGAATAATCCTGCGATTCCGTCTTGAAGACAAGTGCTATGTTAAGTACGGGAACCAGAAGGTAAATAAGCCAGAGAGCGAACGGAAGCAACGCAGTCGCAGCAAGATTGATTATAATCTGCAAAGGAGAATCAACGATCCTCGAATACTCTTTGACCTGATTGAAAGAAGTTCTGGTCTTAAATAAGAACAGCATGAGAAGGATATATAGCAGGCTGATAAAACTGGCAAGAAGGATTCCTGCCGATGCACCCATGGCACCGTAGGAATACGCAAACTCCTCGTTCCTCAAAAGAAGGGAAACCCTTTGTCCGTAAACAGAACTGAGATACCCGAACAGCGATCCGGATATTGAATATACAAGAACAAAAATGATCATATATACCGAAAGGACCGAAGACTGATTTACGGCCTTAAAATATCCTTTTATCGATCCTCCCAGAACAAACATGGGTATTGAAGGAAGGATAAAATAATATGACATATAAGAAAGATGAAGATGAAAGAAACGGTTGACAAGCACATTCATAAGAACAAGAAGGATAAGGCTTATGAGCACACCGACTCCGAAGGAATACATCATCGCATACTTCGAAACATTGCCCGCATTGGTATACTGTTGTTTGTTCATCCTGTTTTCTACCATTGAGGCACATGCCTCTTCTATCGAAAAAGATGCCGCTCCCGCAAGCATGAAGAAAAGCTCGTTTGAAAGCGAATAGTAGCAGACACCCTTTGCACCGATAATGCGCACAAGAACAGCCCTGAACACAAGTGCCAGGATAAGGATGATCATAAGCAATATAAAGCTGTTGCTTTTTCTTTTACCTTTAGCCATTTTTACCGTCTATCTCAAAAAATCATAAAATAGTTTTTCTTCGCAAAGAGTCTTTTTCATGATGTTAATATCGGAGAAACTAAGATCCGAGTCAGCGAACATTCCACTTTCAAGTTTTTTATCAAAGATCGTATTTATCAGTTTTTCATAGTTTATATTTACTTCTTTATCCTTGGAAAAAAGATAGCCTACCGAAGAAACAACGGTTTCCGCGATCACAAGTACGGCTGTCTGTCTCGATCTGACTCCCCCATCTTTGTTGAAGTATTCAGCAAGCAGATCGATGACCTCCTCCGGTATATTATGCTCGGTCATAAGTCCGTAAGCATTTTCCCAGTTATTGTCGCCTCTAAGAAGACCTATCCTGTGATACAGGCCGAGTGCTTTTGTCGTTTTCTCATCAAGCCCCATCTTTAAAGCCAGTTTCGAACAGAGAACTGACGTATAAATGGAATGATCGTAATCATCCTTCGAACGGTTCTTGAGTTCCGAAAGGAGTTCAAACTCGGGATCCAGGATATCCATATACCTGTCATCCTTTTTGTATACATAGGAAAAGCTGAGGACCTTTAATACGACAAGGATAAGGATCACACATATAAAGATATTCGCAAACGGTATCAGAAAAAGGTCTATCCCGAAAGTGCGGTTTGAAAACAATACGCTTATAACGCAAAGTGAAACGAACTGGGCGAATATACTGACGGCAAGAGGAACGAATATCCTGAATTCTTCCGTCACGACAGAAAAAAACATGACAGCTATGAGCGAAGGGACAAAATAGCCGATGAGACTGTTTATGGAATGCTCACGGCAAAGAAGTTCGCAGAGAACAAGTAATGAAGATCCTGCACAAATGGCAACTATCTCATCGGACACCATAACGAGCGCGACAAATATGACAAGAAAGGGTCTGCCGTTTTCGGATATGAGCGGAAAGAAAACACTTGCAAGAAAGCCTATGGCATATACAAGATAAAAGCGCCAGATATGTTCCGAATTATCAAATATCAGCCTGTCGTACAGCCTCTGTCTTTCCACCACAAAAAGAACGGCTATGAGCATTATGCCGTAGGCGATAGCGATCCCCGCGACATTATCAACCGAAAATCCATATAAAAAAGCACTTGCAGCCGTCAGTACGATCCCTGCGACGGCGGTAAGTATTATATATAATGAATTAGTCCTGCTTCTTTCTCTTTCTTCCATTCTGTGAATATTCCTGTCTGTGTTTATTCACGTGGCTTGATTCATAATTTTCATAAGCCTTGACGATCTTCTGGACGAGCGGATGTCTGACAACATCCTTGGATGTAAGGTTTATAAATGCTATTCCTTCGACTTTGCTTAAAACCTTCTGAGCCACATCAAGACCCGACGGCACGTCTTTCGGAAGATCCTTTTGCGTTGAATCGCCCGTAACGATCACCTTGGAACCGAAACCGATCCTGGTAAGGAACATCTTCATCTGAGCCTGTGTGGTATTTTGAGCTTCATCCAGTATGATATAGGCATTATCAAGCGTCCGTCCGCGCATATAAGCAAGCGGAGCCACTTCGATAAGCCCCTTTTCCATATTTCGTAAAAAAGACTCGGCACCCATGATCTGATAAAGCGCATCATAGAGGGGCCTCAGATAGGGATCGACTTTTGACTGAAGATCTCCCGGCAGGAAGCCGAGTTTTTCTCCGGCTTCTATTGCAGGTCTCGTCAGAATGATCCTTTCCACTTCACCCGCTTTAAACGCGGTTATGGCCATAGCCATAGCAAGATAAGTTTTTCCCGTTCCCGCAGGACCGATACCGAAGACGATCATGTTTTTCTTTATCGCTTCGACATATTTCATCTGTCCTATGGTCTTGGGCTTTACCGACCTTCCGGAAACGGTATGGCAGATAACCTGTTCATCCACATCAAGGATCGAACCGTCATCCTGTTCTTCGTATAATGAAATTGCGTAATCTATCTTTTGTTCGTCTATGATATTTCCTCTTTCCGACAGTTTGACCATATCATCTATGATCTTTATGGCATTGTCGATATCATCCTCTTCGCCTGAGATCTTCAGGCATCCGTCCCTGTCCACGATCCCGACATTAAGTGTTTTTTCTATCTTTTTTATATGACAATCAAACTGGCCGAATACATTTTTTATGTCATCACTGTTAAGTTCCGAAAGAGAATAATTCTTTTCTGTTTGTTTCAGTGCAACACTCACGCTTCAAATATCTCCGGATAAATCTCTTCTATGATCCTGTCTATATAAGAACCCTCCAGATTCATATACTGATCATTTATCATATCCTTCATCTCCGATATCCTTCCGAAATATCTCAATTCTTCCGCCTCATCGGTAAAACCGAGTTTTTCATCGATTTCGTCCTTTTTCACATTCTCGGTGAGCCAGTTTTTGATGGTTTCGGTAAGGTTATTCTCGGAATATGCTTTTTTCATAAAAAGGCGGGAGTTTCTCAGCGACACGAATCCCATTATCAGGAACAACAGGAACATCACTCCCATCACTCCGCATACCATATATTTCCCCGAATCGGACATATGATTTGGGATTATTCCGAGAAAATAGCATATGTCGGTTGCCAGTCCGGCGACGCCTACGAGCAGAAGGGTCCAAGCACTGCTCTTGTTTTCATCCGCTCTTTCCTGGTTGTTTACATATAATTCAACCTTTTCAGGCTTTTCGGGTCTTTCATCCTCATCATATTGAAGATTAAAGAGCATGGAAGGGTCAAATGAAGGTTCTTCACAAACTAAAGAGAGGTCATCAACCAGTTCGCAATCGCAATCGGGGCAAACTGTGATACCCTCTCTGTATTCATACTTGCATTTCGGACACCATGCCATTAAAAATACCTCCCAACAAAGCAAAATACACTATTACATATTTTAGCATTGAAAAGGCGATTATTCTACTGTTTTTTCGGCTATTCGTACGAAATGACACCTATATTCCGGTTATCCTGATCAGATATCCACATATAACTGTCAGGATTCTCTCTGTCTGTCATGACCGGGCCTCTGTTAAGATTGTCCCTGCTCTCCGAAATGTAGATAAAGGAACCCTTTGAGGCCTCTCCCTGCCAGTCTATGTAATTCCCCTCACTGTCGGTCGAAGTGCAGTAAACTTCTTTATCTATCAGCCCGTCATTATATGAGCAGATATAGTTGGTGATATAGTTTTTATTCTTGCTTAGGAGTTCAAGATTGTATTCGTAATGATCCTGTCCTTCTCCGTTAGGAAGATCATTCTTAAATTCACCCTTGAATTCATGATAAATGACCTTGTCTTTGATATTATCGTTTTCATGGATATGGAAATGCACCCATTTACCGGTGCCGTTTCTTTTCCCGTTTTTCCATTCGCCGCAATAATATCTGTTGTCGGAATATACCGCAATACCCTTGCCGTCCGGCTTTCCGTCTTCGTTCACATCCCCGTAATAATAGCAGTCTTCATCGGAAAAATTAAGCGAATAAGACATCGCAATGAATCTGTCAAGATAAGCAAGATCACGAATTGCTTCATTGTTGTTCTTGTCAAAATAATCTTCCATTTCCTTCAGATTATGCTTAGTATCGAATTTTACCTGGCGATAATCTTTTTTACCGGTATCCATGGGAATCCCGTGAACGCCAAAACCGTTGTCATCCTTATCTTCATATTCAACTTCCTGCGGCTGATCACTGATCAGTTCATCCGGCGTCGGATAAGGTGTGGCTTCGGATGCCGGTGTTTCCGAAGGCTCTTCCGTAGGAAGCGGAGTCGAAAGATCCGACTCTTCTTTTGCATAATCTATTATATTGCTCTGGATATCGGAAACTTTGTTCTCTTCGGGTTTCCTTAAGCTCAAAATGATAAAGATGACAATAATGCCCGCCAGAAATATGCCTAATACTATGAGCATTCTTATGGCAAAGCCTTTTTTTGTCTCACCTTCAAAAAAATCATTTTCAAGTTTTTCGTCTTTGTCTTCGTCGTAAAGTTTCATCGTTCCTCCGATATATGCCGGGATATATAAAAACTCATATGTTCAGGCCCTTTGAGACCTATAACATATGATAAGTTCAAAAGTTTAATTCCCATAATGAAATTCCTTAAGATATTCTTAATTATCCGAAAGATCAGATGATATAGTCAAAGGCGTTTTCATAATAAGAGAGCTTATCGCCCAGGATCGAAGCCACATCAAAGCGCATCTGAAGGCTTGCATATTGTCTGTGTGTCGACAGATAATATGCCGCGGTTTTACATATTCTCCTGATCTTTCTGATCCCGACGGCTTCTTCGGGAAATCCGGTTCTGAGGTCTTTTCTGTATTTGACTTCGACAAAACAGATGTATTTACCGTCGGTAGCTATGATGTCTATCTCTCCGAATTTTCCGGTAAAATTTCTTTCAAGGACAGCGTATCCGTTCTTCTCAAGATGATCGCATATCCTCAGTTCCATATCTGATCCGGTCTTTCTTTTGTTCAATGACTGTTACCTTTTGCTTTATCGATCTTTGCTTTTACCTTATCCATTGCATCAACAAAAATAAGGATCTCGGCCACCACTTCATACAATTCAGGCGGGATCATCTCTCCGATCTCCAGCTTCGAAAGCGTATCGGCAAGTTTATCATCCTGATGTACGGCAACATTGGCTTCCTTTGCCTTTTCAATGATACGCTCGGCAAGAGCCCCCTTGCCGGATGCTATGACTTTAGGGGCATCTTCTTCAGGATCATATGAGAGCGCTACCGCTGTTTTGATCTTTTTCTTATCGTCCTTTAACATCAGGCCCTCGCATCAAATGAACTGTCCGACATGATGGGAACAGGGTGTTCATCACCTATCATATTCTCAAACATGGTCTTATCATCAACGTTGTTAACAAATTCCGCGTTCATGCTGTAACCGCGTTTATTAAGCCTGGCGTTCAGGACTTCTATGTTCTGGGCTATAAGGTCGAGAGCGGCATCATCTTTGAGCATGAATTTAGTTTTGACATTATTTGATTCGTTCAAAACAACATGGACATCTACAGGTCCGAGGTAATCCATATCCAGGTGTAAAAGAGCGGAAACATTACCGTCTTTGGAAGATAAGGATCTTTTATTCGTGTAAACAAAAAGTTCACCGGTCTTATCACGTCCCTCAAGCTTCAGCGGTATCTGAACATAATTGAACGTCTGATTGAGTTCATTCATGAAATTGATGTTCCCGGAAATATTATTCGCAGTCTGTGAGATAGAAGTATTGGGTCTGTTTTCGGCACTCAGGCTGTCCGTAAGGCTCTTTATCTGAGCATTAAGGCGGTCATAAAGTTCCCTGACACTCCCCTCCCTTGCAACATCTTCGGGTTTCAACATCCATTGTCTGGAAACCTGTTCCTTGAGATTTTTTGCAAAATCCTCATTTTTTAAAATATCCGTTATCTCCTTATAAGCTTTATCATCCGGCTGAATCTTTTCTTTGCCGGTCAGTTCGTTCAGTTTATCGTAAAGGAGCCTCACAGGATCATTGGCGGCACGTTCGGGAGTTATCGTCTTATTTTCCGGGACAGCCGTACCCTCTTCTTTGGCGTGAATTGCTTCATTCCTTGCAGGCGCAGTACCGTCTTCGTTTTCGATCTTCGGAAGACCGTTCTTATCGGAAACATTTTCAGGAAGAACTTCTTTAAGGGGATCTTTTATATCCTCGGGAAGCACTTCTTTTGATGATACTTCCGCAGGAGCTTCTTCACGAACAGCTTCAGTATCAGGTCTTACCTCCGTTTCTTCCCGAAGTGTCTGTCCCTCATTATCGGGAAGAAGTATATCAAGAGTATTCTTAATGAATTCGATCGCTTCTTTAGGATCTTCCGAGGCAAGCATCTGAACGGAACTTTCCAAAAAAGAATCGGAAAGATCAGAAAGAGAATTGCCGATAGTATGCTCGTAATTCCTGTAGTGTTCAAGCTGGGTAAGCATTTCCTCGTTGATCGGTATGTTAAGTCTTTGGAGCAAGGCTATGTCCTTGGGATCATTAAGCGGAAACTCATTGACATTGCGGACCATATCCGCAAGAGAATTCCTGTCGATCGGAAGGCCTTCTTCCATCATCGACCTGACCATATAATGCATTTGAGGCGTATCGGGTATTCCGGCCGCCGATAAGGCATTTGAAACGGTCGAACTGTGGTCCGTATTTGCAAATAAAGGAGAAAGGGTAATATTGCCGTCAGCATTGCCCTTTATCATCAGACTGATCCTTGAACCTATCGCAGGGTCAAGAAGACCTTCCAGTCTTGCCTCTATCATATTTCCTTCCGAGAGCTGTAAAAGAAGATTTCCTTCGTTGAATCCGACAACGGTCCCGGAAATGTTGCTTCCTACCGGGAGCGAATCAAGAATATCCAGACCGCGTTGAAGAGAGAGCGACAGTTCCCCGGGAGTCTGCATCCCTTCTCCGGAATTACCGCTCATATTGTTGATCGCGTTATTTACCTGATTGAATATTTCACCGATATTCATATAAAATTCCCGATAAAGCTTCTTCTGTGAATAGGCGTGGGTCCGTATTTCTTCAGTGCTTCGATATGGATCGCACTGCCGTACCCTTTATTTGAAGCAAAAGCGTATTGAGGATATACACTGTCGTATTCCACCATCAGTCGGTCTCTCGTCACTTTGGCAACGATGCTCGCCGCCGCTATCGAAATGCTCTTGGCATCACCCTTGATGATCGGAACCTGTTCGATATCAACACCGGGTATTGTCACTGCATCATTCAGCAGGATATCCGGTCTGACGGGAAGCTTTGAGACAGCCTGAGCCATGGCTTCATAAGTAGCATTAAGGATATTGATCTCGTCGATCCTTTGAGGAGAATTGTATCCGATCCCGACCCCGACAGCTTTATCCATGATGATATCATATAACTCTTCTCTCTTTTTTTCGGATAATTGCTTGGAATCGTTAATATACAAGATGTCACAATCTTCGGGCAATATTACGGCTCCGGCGACCACCGGACCTGCAAGAGGGCCCCTTCCGACTTCATCTATACCGCAGATATAGCCCATCCCGGAATACTTTTTCTCATACTCCTTCATCTTCTCGATCCTGGCTTTTTCTTTTTCCAGCGCATCCAGTTTTTTGACCGCTCTGGAAACAAGTTCAACGACCTGTTTCCTGTCATCCGAAGAATACTTTGATATCAAATAAGGCAGTTCATCGAACGAAGCTGCCTTAAATTCTGTTTTTATAAAAGAAATACTCACATTATCCATATCACTGATGTTTTATCACTCCCATTTTGGGGAAAGGGAACACTCTTATGAATGCTTTACCGATGATAACGTTCCTTTTAAGATTACCGACATTGGGATCTCTTGAATCCATCGAATTGTTTCTGTTGTCACCCAGTACAAAATATTCGTTCAGCCCGAGTTTTATCGGTTCATATGCAAGTCCGGGATTTCTGATGGTCTCTTTGCCGTAACCTTCCTCGAGGATCTCGCCGTTTATATAGATATTTCCTTCTTCGTCGATATATACCGTTTCTCCCGGAAGCCCGATCACTCTTTTAATATAAAATGTGTTCGTCTCATATTTATACGGGAAAACAACTATATCGAATCTCTCGGGATCATGCAATCTGTATGAAAGTTTGTCTACCAGGAGATGATCCTTATCGGTAAGTGTCGGTTCCATCGAAGAACCGATAACTTCAACTCTTTGTCCTACATAAGTGACAACAAGGAAAACTCCGATCAAAACCAATAACAGATATATACTTGTTAAAAGAAGATCCTTTATTCTTTTGTTCATTATACCAAAGGCCTTTCCAGCGAAAACCTGCCAATTTTCCCGCTCCTTAACTCATCCATGAAGATAAGGCTCATCCTTCTTATGTCAGGCTCGTTTCCTTTTGCTTTTATATTTCTTATCACTGCCATTTCCCTGAGCAGTTCATCGTCAGACATATCTGTGTCAAGATCATCCGAAAACCTCTTTTTCAGGAGATCCGGATATTCTTTTTTCATGAAATCCAGAGCGGAATATGACAGTTCTTCAAGATCCAGGATATCATCATTTATCGATCCCAGCAGTGCCAGTTTCATTCCCACCGATTCATCTTCGAATTTCGGCCACAGAATACCGGGAGTATCAAGCAGTTCCGCAGAAGAACCCAGTGATATCCACTGATTCCCTCTGGTGACGCCGGGTTTGTTTCCGGTCTTTGCTCCGGACTTGCCGGAAACGGTATTTATGAAAGTTGATTTACCGACATTTGGTATCCCGCATATCATGGCCTTTATAGGTCTTTGTCTGATACCGCGTCTTTTGTCTCTTTCAAGCTTTTCCCTGCAGACCTCGCATATGGTCCTGTCAAAATTCTTAAGCGATCGGGAATCCTTGGAATTAACCTCCAAGACTCCGAATCCGTTCTTTTCAAAATACTCTTTCCAAAGAGCGTTGACAGCGGGATCCGAAAGATCGGATTTGTTCAGCACTATGAGTCTGTACTTACCTTTAGCGAGATTATCTATATTGGGATTCCTCGAGCTTAACGGAGCTCTCGAATCCAGCACTTCTATGACCAGATCGATAAGTTTTATGTCATTTTCCATATTCCTTAAAGCCTTGGTCATATGACCCGGATAATACTGATATGCCATAAATCTCCTATTTCACAAAACCGGCCATGTACTCTCCTCTGGAAAACTTAAACCAGGCTTTTCCCAAAAGAGTATCCCTCTTAACGGCTCCGATATTTCCGTTTCTTGAATCTTCCGAATTATTTCTGTTATCACCGAGAACAAAGTATTCATCGTTTCCCAGAACGAACAGCGAACCGGCATCTCCGGGATCTTCGATGATATCAAAAGAATCATCTTCGTTGTATCTTACGCCGTCAATATAAATGTATCCGTCTATTATCTGAATGCTTTCTCCGGGAAGCCCGACTACGCGTTTAACATATATATGCGAACTCTCGTTCCCTTTGGGATAAAAGCACACAACATCCCCTCTTTTAGGCGGAAGGAGTCTGTAAGCAAAACGGTTGATCAGAACGGTCTGGTTATTTACAAGTCCAGGGCTCATGGATGATCCGATTATGGAAGTTCTCATCCCGTAAGCCGTAACAAGGACCACGGCGATCAAAACTGCGACAAAACAGTAAAAAACCGTAATAAGGATCTCTCTTATCATATCCGCCGAAACGATCTTTTTATTTTCTGCGAATGTAAGTTCCCTGGACCTTTTTCTCATATCATCTCCCGAATGTTCAAACCAATTTATTCTAGCATATAAAGAACAAAAAATCGAGTGGGATGCCCCACTCGATCTTTATCATTTTCCGTTCTGTAAAGGATTATTTAACAACTTCCTTAACCTTTGCAGCCTTACCGACACGATCTCTTAAGTAGAAGAGCTTAGCACGACGTACCTTACCTCTTCTGACTACTTCAACCTTTTCTACCAAGGGTGAATACATAGGCCATGTCTTTTCAACTCCGACACCGTTTGATGTCTTTCTTACCGTAAATGTCTTTCTTGCTCCGGTACCCTGGATCTTTATAACAGTTCCTTCATAGATCTGGATCCTTTCGCGGTTACCTTCCTTGATCTTACCGTGAACCTTAACGGTATCACCGACATTAAACTCATTTACTTCTTTTAATGCTTCGTTTTCGATCTCTCTGATGATATCACTCATTTTCTTTCTCCTTTATCCATTAACTTAAGATGTTCATGCGTATCTGTGTACCAGAGGACCATCACGTTTTTAGACAACATTGATAATTTATCACAAGTTTTCCGTGTTTGCAAGTTTTTTAAGCCGTTTTCTTTCCTTTTCTGCTTCTTTTCGGGCCTTTTTTTCTTTTTTGATGAAATATTCCTCATGGGATGCAGCCCATTTTTCATAAAGATCGGGTCTTAATTTCCTGGTGATCCTTATCGATTCTTCAAGTCTCCACTCATCAACAGCCGCATGATCTCCCGACAGAAGGATTTCCGGGACTTCCATATCAAGCCATTTATCGGGTCTCGTATATTGGGGATATTCAAGAAGATGATCCTGAAAGCTTTCATCGGCACCCGATTCACCGTTCCCCAAAACTCCGGGAACCAGTCTTGATACAGAATCCATGATCACCAGAGCAGGAAGTTCTCCGCCGGTAAGTACATAGTCTCCTATGGATATCCTGTCGGTAACTATCTTATCTATGACCCGTTCGTCTATACCTTCATAATGGCCGCAGATAAATACTATCTCATCTTCTTTGGCAAGCTCCTCGGCATATGACTGGTCAAAAACGCGACCGACCGGTGTGGTATAAACAACCCTTGTGCCCGGTCTGACTTTAAGACTCTCGAACGCATCATACACAGGCCCGGGCATCATCAGCATTCCCGCTCCTCCGCCGTATGTATAATCATCTACGGAATTATGCCTGTCCTTTGAAAAATCCCTGATATTGACCGTATTCAGTTGGAGTAATCCATCCTTAAGAGCTCTTCCCGTGATACTCTCGGAAAAAAAAGAGGATATCTGTTCGGGAAAAAGCGTCAGAACATCAAACTTCATAAAAGACCGTCCATCATTGTAAAGCTGATCTTGTCATTCTCTACGTCAACTTCCCTTATACATTCTTTAATGGCGGGAAGAAGAAGTTCACGACCGTCTTCAAGTTCAACGACGTAAACATCATTTGCGTTTCCGCTTAAAACATCGACAACCTTTCCCTTAACGCTTCCGTCATCAGATACAGCCTCCATACCTATAAGGTCTGCGATAAAATATTCATCTTTATCGAGTCCAACGGCATTTTCTCTTTCCACATAAAGTTCCGAGCGCCTGAAAGCTTCGACATCATTGATATTTGCGAACTGTCTGAACTTAAGGATAACGAACTGCTTAAAGAACTTTACACTCTCGATATCAAGACGGATATCGCCTGAATTTGTTCTTAAAATAACGTTTTTCAGTTTTTTGAAGCGACCCGGATCATCGGTTGTGGGAAATACCTTGACTTCGCCTTTTATGCCATGCGTGGAAGTTATGATACCGACTTTCAAAAGGTCATCTTTTTGATTTTTATCCATATGATTCAAAAATCAAACAGGCCCCCGGATCACCGGAGGCCGTATTTCAGATCCAGATCTTTAAATACGATGATCAACCGTATCAGATGATCTCTACATCAACTCTCTTATTATCCTTTGACGATGCCGCCTTAACAACAGAGCGAATAGCCTTTGCTATCCTTCCCTGCTTTCCGATGACTTTACCCATATCGGATTCAGCAACATGCAGTTCTATGACTACATGCTTTCCGTCTTCTTTTTCGGTAACAGTAACTTCATCCGGATGTTCAACGAGAGCCTTAGCAATAACTTCAACTAATTCTTTCATATATTCCTCCGATCAGAAGTTTTATTTTTCAATACCTGCAAGTTTGAAGAGTTTTGCAACAACTTCTGTAGGCTGAGCACCGCTTGCAAGCCACTTTTTAGCCTGTTCTTCGTCTACCTTGAATGTGCTGGGATCCGTATTGGGATCATATGTACCGATCTCTTCTATGAATCTTCCGTCTCTGGGTGAACGTGAATCTGCTACTACGATCCTGTAGAAGGGTGCTTTCTTCTGACCCATTCTTCTTAATCTGATCTTAACTGCCATTTTTTGTTTCCTCCGTTTTATATTAATATAATTTATTTAAATCCACTAAAAGTGCGAATTTACAGGATATTAAAAGGGAAATTTCATACCGCCGAGGCCGCCGAACATTCCTCTTCCTTTTTTGCCGCCGAACATTCCCGGCATCTGTTTCATCATCTTCTGAGTCTGTTCAAACTGTTTTACAAATCTGTTCACTACAGAGATATCTACTCCGGCTCCTTTGGCGATCCTTCCCTTTCGGGGAAGTGACATGAGCTTTGGATTCGCTCTTTCTTCCTTGGTCATACTTAGGATTATCGCTTCGGTCTGTTTTAACTGGTCCTCGTCAATGGCTCCTTCGAGATCTTTTGTCTTTAATCCCATACCGGGAAGCATTCCGAGGATAGATGATATACCTCCGAGATTTCTCATCTGTTTCATGCTCTCAAGGTAATCATTGTAATCGAACTTACCCTTTTTTAACCTTGAAGCCATGTCTTTGGTGGTCTCTTCATCTATCTCAAGGTTTTCTTCGGCCTTCTCGATAAGACTCAGGACATCACCCATTCCGAGTATCCTGTTTGCCATGCGGTCGGGATAGAACTGCTCAAGGTCGCTTAACTTTTCGCCCATACCGACAAAAAGGATGGGCTTTTGTGTAACGGCTTTGACCGACAAAGCGGCACCGCCTCTGGCATCGCCGTCCATCTTGGAAAGGATGACACCGTCTATTCCGATACGTTCGTTAAAATCCTCGGCAACGGTGACCGCATCCTGTCCTGTCATTGCATCAACAACAAGGATGGTCTGGTGTACATCAACATTTTCCTTGATCCTGATGAGCTCTTCCATCATCTCGTCATCAATATGAAGACGACCGGCTGTATCCAGGATAACAACGTTATTGTCATTTTTTGCCGCATGCTCCAATGCAGCTTTGGCTATATCAACGGGCGAATTTTTATCACCCATCTCGAAAACGGGAACTTTAACTTTTTCTCCGTTTATCTGCAACTGTTTTATGGCACCGGGTCTGTATATGTCACAGGCTACAAGCAAAGGCCTTTTCCCTTTGGTGAGAAGCTTTGCCGCAAGTTTTGCAGTAGCCGTGGTCTTACCTGCACCCTGAAGTCCGCACATCATTATGGTCGTGATACTCTTGCCCGGTTGAAATACAAGTTCAGCATTTTCCGGTCCCATCAGAGAGACAAGCTCATCATTGACGATCTTAACGACCATCTGTCCGGGGTTTAATCCGTTAAGGACATCGGCTCCGACCGCTCTTTCTTCAACCGATGAAACAAACTGCTTAACGACCTTGAAGTTTACATCCGCTTCGAGCAGAGCCATCTTAACTTCTTTGAGCGCGACTTTAACGTCTTCTTCGGTGAGCAGTCCTTTTGACTTCAGTTTTTTAAACGCATTTTGTAATTTATCGGTAAGTGACTCAAAGGCCATAGTGTATTCCTAAAGCTGACCTACGATAAGGTCTTTTTCCTCTTTTGTAAGTGAATCCAGGCTCTCGATCTGTTTTTTGATGCTTTCGAATCTGGATACAAGCCCCAGCTTTGATTCATAATTGCCGAGTATATTATTTATCCTTTTGATAAGGTCATGTGCACCCTGTCTGGATATCCCGTAACTGGATGCGATCTCGGAGATCGAAAGATCGTTATAAACAAGATCTTCGTAAACCTCCTTCTGATGGTCAGTAAGGAGTTCGCCGTAAAAATCATAAAGCTGTCCGAGTTTAATGATATCTTCCATACGGTCATACTCTCACAAAGGTTTATCTTTAACCAAAGAGAGATGATACTATATAAAAAAAGTATTGTCAAGCATTTTTACTTGACAATACTCTTCATTGAAATATTTAGATCGACTTCGCCTTCTATACCGTCTACCTCACCCTTGCTGCTGTATTGCCAGATGGAGTACTCGTAAGGATAGTAATCGGGATAATGATAGTAGGCAAACCATTTGTCATATTCTTCGATACGGGGCGTTTCAAGAAGATATAACATGCTCATCAGATTTCCGTAGAGCATCGTATCGTAACCGGCCCCCTTAACCCTTTCAAGAAAAGCCACCGCTGCATCCGTGCGTGTTTTTGCATCCAGATCATTAGTTCTTCCGTCCAGGGTTTCTATATCCCAAACAACCGGATATGTGATCTTATAAGGTTCGATCGCATCAAGAACAAAATCGGCTTCTTCTATCGCTTCTTCTTCGTTAATGGCCTGAGTAAAGAAATAGACTCCGACATCTATCCCGTTTTCTATCGCCCCTTCAATGTTCTGTTTGAAGTATTCATCCAGCACAAGTCCGCCGTTTGAAGAACCGCGGTAACCGACTCTAATGAAAGCAAATTCGATCCCGTCATTTTTAACCTTGGCCCAGTCGATATCGCCGTTATGTTTTGATACATCTATCCCTTTTACAGAAATGACATTTCCGTTATCGTCCACATATGATATTTCATCAGTATTCTCGTCTTTGACAAAGTTTTCGGAAATATAATCATTGTGTTTCAGTTCATCGGTTATAGGATAGAAAATATATCCGTTATTTACATATACGATAAGATCATCCGGGAATATATCCCTGAAAAGAGCATAGGCGGAATCGCCGGATGAAAGCCTGTCCTTCATCTCATCAAGAAGGGCGTCCTTTTCATGAACTGCGAATTCGTTTTTGGCTTCCGTTACAGCATTATCGATATCAGCCTGGGTAAAAGGATGCGCATCGGCATAATCGCTCAGCATCTGATTTGTTTCATTCGCGCTTTCCAGATCTTCCCTGATCGAATGATTTAGAAGAAGGCATACTATGGCTATGGAAAGCGATGTGAGCGCTATAAGACTGAATATGATATTTGAATATAATGAGGATTTTCTTTTTCCGTTTGCCATGATCAGATATTTGTCCTGACTATCTTGGGCTTATAACCCTCTTCTTCAAGCTTTCCGAGTATCTCGTTCTTATGTTCCGTACCGAAAGCTTCAAGGGTGATACGAAGTTCAACGGCAGCATTTCTGTTTATGGAAACAAACTGATTGTGTTCAAGTTTGATGACATTTCCGTTCAATGACGCTATGACCTGTGAAACCTTGGATAGCATACCGGGTTTATCGGGCAGCAGCACCGAAACCGTAAATATCCTGTCTCTGAAGATCAGGCCCTGCTGAACTACGGAAGACATGGTGATGACATCCATATTACCGCCGCTTAAGATGGAAACGATCTTCTTACCTTTGACATCAAGTTTTTTAAGGGCGGCAACCGTAAGCAATCCGGAGTTTTCCACCACCATCTTATGCGACTCGACCATATCAAGGAATGCAACAACAAGTTCTTCATCCGCAACCGTGATTATATCGTCGAGATTCTCTTTAAGATAAGGGAAAATCTTTTCACCGGGTTTCTTGACGGCTGTTCCGTCGGCTATCGTACTTACACTTTCAAGTTCTATCACTTTGCCTGCATTAAAAGATTCCTGCATGCAGTTTGCATGCTCGGGTTCCACTCCGATCACCTTTATGTTCGGATTGAGCATTTTGGCGAGTGTTGATACACCTGTCGCCAATCCGCCGCCTCCGATGGGAACGAGGATATAGTCAACGAGCGGAAGCTCTTTGAATATCTCCATGGCAATAGTTCCCTGTCCGGTCGCGACAGCAAGATCATCAAAAGGATGAATGAACGTATATCCTTTTTCCTCGGCAAGTTCAAGTGCTTTGGCACATGAATCATCATAAACATCACCGTAAAGAATGACTTCGGCGCCGTAGCTTTTGGTCCTGTTAACTTTAATGAGCGGTGTCGTTGTAGGCATTACTATAACAGCCTTGGCTCCGAATGCCTTGGCTGCATACGCCACACCCTGTGCATGGTTGCCGGCCGAAGCGGTTATAAGACCTTTCTGTCTATCTTCCGGACTGAGCGTGCTGATCTTATAGTAAGCGCCCCTTAACTTGTATGCGCCGGTAAGCTGCATATTTTCGGGTTTGAAATATACTTTGTTTTCTGTAAGTTTGGAATAAAAATCAGAATAGATGAGCTTTGTTTCAAAAGCAACTTTCCTGACCTCTTCAGAAGCTTCTTCAAAAGCCTCAAGAGTAAGCATTTTTTTCATAAACATTCCTCATTATTCAAAAAGACTGTCAACATATTCGTCGGCATTAAATCTTTTAAGATCGGTGATCTTTTCTCCCACCCCGATGTATTTGACGGGTATCTTTAATTCCGACTGTATGGCTACGGCTATGCCGCCCCTGGCGGTTCCGTCCATCTTGGTCATAATAAATCCGGTAAGCTTTGTTACCTCCGAGAACTCCCTTGCCTGATTAAGGGCATTCTGCCCTGTGGTTCCGTCCAATACTACAAGGTTCTCACGGTGCACGAGCGGATAATATGAATTGATGAGCCTGTTCATCTTTTCAAGCTCATCCATGAGATTCTTTTTGTTATGGAGACGTCCGGCGGTATCAACGATCAGAACATCAACCTGCTTTGCCTTTGCAGATTGGATCGTA
Source organism: Lachnospiraceae bacterium (assembly GCA_024682115.1). GTDB lineage: Bacteria > Bacillota > Clostridia > Lachnospirales > Lachnospiraceae > JAILLW01. Next base: position 74,509 of record JAIKZO010000058.1, on the reverse strand, counting down.
TCAAAAAGAACACTTGACGGATCCTGTCCTTCCTTACCGGAAACCATCTCAACACCGGCTCTGTTGGCCCATTCTCCAAGCTGTTCGGCCGCAGCGGCACGGAATGTATCGGCAGCGGAAAGAAGAACTCTCTTTCCTTCGTTCTTATACATCGCGGCAAGTTTCCCGATGGTGGTCGTCTTGCCGACACCGTTGATCCCTATGACAAAGATCACGCTTCTTTCTTTCTCAAAAGCAAAAGCATCCTCATCAAGACGCATCTGTTCCTTGATATTGTTTTTAAGGAATTCCCTGCATTCTTCGGGACTTTTTATATGGTTTTCCTTTACCTGGTCTCTTAATCTTTCGACGATCTCGTTTGATGTACGGACACCCACATCGCCCGTAACGAGTTTTTCGAATATCTCATCGTAAAAATCTTCATCGATCTGTTTATATCCGCCGAAGATCTTTGAAAAAAATCCAGCCATCAGTCGTCAAGCTCCTCATCAATGAGATTAACCGAAACAAGAGCGGACACACCTTTCTCCTGCATCGTAATACCGTAAAGCCTGTCGGCTTTTTCCATAGTCCCTCGTCTGTGTGTTATGACAATGAACTGCGTATTCTTTGTAAGTTTACGAAGGTAAGTCGCAAATCTGCTGACATTGCTCTCATCAAGAGCCGCTTCTATCTCATCGAGCAAACAGAACGGTGAAGGTTTCAGATTCTGTATCGCGAATAAAAGCGAGATAGCGGTAAGCGCTTTTTCTCCTCCGGATAACTGCATCATATTCTGCAGCTTCTTTCCGGGCGGTTGAGCAACTATCCTTATGCCTGCTTCAAGGATATCTTCATCCTCGATAAGTTCCAACGATCCGGTTCCGCCGCCGAAAAGCTCCTTGAACACCTTATCAAACTCTTTTCCGATATCTGCAAACTTCTCGGAGAACTGCTTTCTCATGGCTGTATCAAGCTCGGTTATGATTCCTTCGAGAGTTTTTGCGGCTTCTATAAGATCGTCATGTTGTGTTTTAAGGAAAGTGTATCTTTCCATGAGATTCTTATAATCTTCAATGGCATTAACATTGACGTCACCAAGTCCTTTGATCTCGGATCGAAGGGAATTGGCACGTCTCTTCATCGAGCTTAAGTCATTCATCTCGGGATCTTTTAATGAAGCTGCGTCGGTAAGGGTGATCTCGTATTCCTCCCACATATAGCTTATCTGAGCGCTGATCCTCTCCTCGAAACGGGTCTTTTGGTCACCGAGTCTGTATACTTCTTTATCAAGACTGTTCATTTTCTCGGAAAGCTTTTCTCGATCTTCAAAGAATGTCTTCTGCTTCTGGGTGAGTTCTTCCTTCTTTTCGATATCCCCTGTCAGTTTCTGCTCGGTATCGGACTGCGTCGTAAATGAAGCCTTGATGGTCTGCTCGATCTCTTTAATGCTGTTTTCCTTGAGCTCGATATCTGAAGTTGATGTTTTGATCCCTTCAACAACTTCGTTGAGTTCATCGGTAAGTCTTTCTATCTCGGAATTTATCCTGTCCAGGTTCTGCTGATGGAATCCCGTCTGTTGAAGTATCTTTGAGACTTCGACTTCCCATTCCGAAACTTTTGAAAGATGTAGTGTTTCCTCTTCACGCTTTGTTTCCAGTTCGGCCTGGAATTCTTCTATCTGTTTCTCTACCGATTTTTCAAGTTCATTGCTCTTTTCGAGTTCGGAATTTATCTCTTCCTTACTCTCCGCAATATCCTTGATCTGAATCTCGATCTCTTTTTCTTCATTCTTAAGTTCCAAAGAGCCTTCGGATGCTTCGTTTTTACGTTCTTCGGCTTTTAATACGTTTAATCTGGCCGTATTCTGTTCAATGAATTTCTTCTGGATCTCGGATTTTACTTCCTCTATCTCGAGTCTTATCTTATTACGCTTCTTCTTGGTATCTTCGATATCCTGAAGAATCTTATCGATCAATACAACATACTCTTTGACTCTCTTTTCGAGCTCATCCATCTCCCTGCGACGGCTGAGGAGGTTGGAACTGTTCTTAAATGCACCTCCCGAAATGGCTCCGCCGGGCACCAGAAGTTCGCCTTCAAGGGTTACCATTCTTATTCCGTAACCGAATTTTCTGGCGATCTTAAGAGCATTGTCAACATTATCGACAACGACGATACGGCCCAGCATCGCTTTGGCGACGTTCCTGTATTTCTTATCCGTATTTACAAGTTCGTCAGCCATTCCGATCGCACCCTTTTCATTAAGTGCTTCGGGATTCTTGAATTCCTGAGGGTTATCCAGAGAATCGAGCGGCAGGAAAGTTGCCCTTCCGGCTTTATGCTGTTTCAGGTAGGCGATCATCTTCTTGGCGGTATTTTCATCATCCGTAACGATATTTTGAATGTTTCCTCCGAGAGCCGTTTCGATGGCGACTTCATATTTCTGATCCACCTTGATGATATCGGCCACAACTCCGATAATGCCTTTTTCCTCGTCCTTCTTTTCCATAACGGCTTTTACCGATCCGCCGTAACCTTCATATCTTTCGGTTATATTGGAAAGAGCATCGAGTTTTGATTTATCCTGATGATACTTTACCTGAGTATCTCTTAACTCTTCATCTTTTTTGGAAAGTTCTTCCCTGACGATGGAAAGATCTTCTTCTTTCTTTTCCTGTTCGTTGTTTAACTCATCTATCCTGTCTGAGATCTTCGAAAACTCTTCTTCAAGAGTTTTGATGGTCTCGGAAAACTGTGCTTCGTCGGATTTGACTTTCAGGATCCTTGAAGTCAGCTCGGATTTTCTGATATTTATCGATTCCGTCATGGAATCCAGTCTCGAAAGCTTGGACTTTATCGTTGCACGCGAATTAAGAGTATCGATGATGGTATTCTTGCCGTTCTCGATATTCTCATTAAGCTCTTCTATTTTGTTCTGAACCTCATTCAGAAGGGCTTTGGCATCATCTCTGCTTTTTTCGATCTTCTGAAGTTCTTCGTCAACGACACCCTTGTCTTTTAATATCTCTTCCTTCTCTTCGTTGCGCTCTTTTATCTGTTCTTCGATCGCGCTCTTTCTTCCGAGGAAGTGTTCTTCATTCGAACGGGCAGACTTTATCTGCTCTTTCAACACATTGATCTCGCCTTCGAGTTTACCGCGAAGGATACTGGTCTCGGAAAGAGACGACTTCTCATCATCGATATTCTGTGTTAATTCTTCAATCTCTTTCTGGATCTTATCATATTCTTCCTTGGTGGATTCATACTGAAGTTTTACCGAATCAAGATCCTTGGTCGCTATGCTTAGGTTTTCTTTTGCCTTATCAAGAGACTGTTCAAGAGATTCGTTCTCAAGAAGGAACATGTTGACGTCAACAGTCTTGAGTTCTTCCTTCTTTTTGAGATAGACTTTGGCTTTTTCCGATTGCTTTTCCAAAGGGCCGACCTGTTTCTCAAGCTCGGCAAGGATATCGTTCACACGTACGAGGTTGTTCTGTTCATCCTCAAGCTTTTTAACAGCGGCAGCTTTTCTTTTCTTGAACTTTACTATTCCGGCTGCTTCATCAAACAGTTCTCTTCTTTCCTCGGGTTTTCCGGACAGTATCTTGTCGATCTGACCCTGACCGATAATGGAATATCCCTCCTTACCGATACCCGTATCGTAAAAAAGCTCATTTACATCTTTAAGACGACAGGGTGCACCGTTAAGAAGGTATTCGCTCTCTCCCGAACGATATATCCTCCTCGCAACTGTAATCTCGTCAAAATCTGTAGGTAACTGATGATCCGAATTATCCAGAGTGATCGCCACATATGCATAGCCCTGCATCTTTCGAAGTTCCGTACCGGAAAAGATGACATCCTGCATCGATGCTCCTCTGAGCTGTTTGATCCTCTGTTCACCCAAAACCCATCTGACAGCATCGGCTACATTGGATTTACCGGATCCGTTTGGGCCCACTATACCTGTGATACCGTTGTGGAACTTAAACACTATTTTATTGGCGAATGATTTAAATCCGTGTATCTCGATCGATTTTAAATACATAAATAACTTTATTTCCCGTCTTTTTTCATTTCGATCAAAACAGCATAAGCAGCCTGCTGTTCCGCCTGTTTTTTTGATTTACCTTTGCCTTTTGAACGAAACTCATCATTGATATATGCGGCAACCTCAAAAGATTTATCATGATCAGGTCCGGTCTCTGAGACCAATTCATATTTCAGTGTCTGCCCTTTTTTCTGAACATATTCCTGAAGGATAGTTTTTGCATCATAGAAAAGCTGTTTGTTCTCCATATCCGTAAGAACATGTTTTTTTACAAATTTATTCGCCTCATCAAATCCGCCGTCAAGATAAATGGCTCCTATCACAGCTTCAAAGACATCCGATATGATGGAATCCCTGTTTCTTCCTCCGGTCACTTCTTCTCCTTTTCCGAGAAGTATGTACTTCGGAAGATCTATCAGTCTTGCACAATAAGCAAGGGCCATTTCACAGACCATTGATGAGCGCATCCTTGTAAGCTCTCCTTCATTCTTTTGAGGATATTCAAGGTAAAAGAACCACGATGTGGTGAGTTCCAGAACAGCGTCCCCGAGAAATTCGAGCCTTTCATAATTGCCGTACTTATTTAATTTAAGCTCATTTGAGTATGAGCTGTGAGTAAGTGCAAGTTTCAGAAGGGATCTATCCTTAAAAGAATATCCCAGTCCTTCTTCGAGCCTGCCAAGATCCGATTCATTGTTCATAGTCAGACATTACATAACAAAAGCCCCTAGGGGCTCTTGTCAGTTAACTGCATTTTTGATTAGATTAACAGCTTCCTCAACGGTAGTGATCTTTTCCGCCTCTTCAGCAGGAACTTCAATATCGAATTCTTCCTCGATTCCCATTATGATCTGGAATACATCCAGTGAGTCAGCTCCCAGGTCATCCAGGAAAGTGGTCTCCATCGTGATTTCATCGGGGTCAACGTTCAATACGTCGGCAATGATCTTTTTAAGTTTTTCAAATTCCATATCTGATTCCTTTCTGATTGCTATTCCTGTACAGAAATTTTTTCTTTGATCTTATCATTTATATGCTGCTGTGAAAAAGCTATACACTGCAGTATTGAGTTCTTGATCTCTTTCGACTTCGAGCTTCCGTGAGTCTTGACCACAAGTCCGTTGAGTCCGAGCATCGGAGCTCCTCCGTATTCATCCGTGGAGAAAGTCTTAAGCGTACTCTTTAACGCGTCCTTTACAAGCAGTGCTCCTATCTTCGACTTCAGAGAAGACATGAAGCTTTCTTTTACTTTGCTTATGAGTACGGAACCCACTCCCTCATAGGTCTTAAGGATGATATTACCGGTGAATGCTTCACAAACGACCACATCGGCTACACCCATCGGGATGTCTCTTGCTTCAACTGACCCTATAAAATGAATGTCCGGACAGTTTTTCAAAAGCGGAAAAGCTTCTTTTACAAGGGCATTACCCTTTTCCTCTTCAGCACCGATGTTGACGATCCCGACCCTGGGATTCTTTATACCCATTATGGACTCCATATAGACCGAACCCATCTTGGCGAACTGAAGCAAATGATTCGCTCTGGCATCGACATTTGCACCGCAGTCTATAAGAAGCGTAAATCCTTCAGCGGTAGGGATGAGCGGAGCCAGCGGTGATCTGTCGACCCCTTTAAGTCTTCCGACTATAACCTGTCCGCCGACCAGGGTAGCACCGGTACTTCCGGCCGAAACATATCCGTCACAGGTACCTTCCTTGACCAGATTCAGCGCTTTTACCAAAGAAGAATCCTTTTTGCGTCTGATGGCCATGACCGGGGGTTCCGCATTTTCGATAACTTCGCTGGTAGGCACCACTTCGATCTGCTCTTTATTATAAGAGTACTTGGAAAGTTCGTTTTCTATAGCGTCTGCGAAGCCTGTGATGAATACTTTGATCTGTTCCGATTCATTCACAGCTTCGACTGCTCCTTTGACGATCTCGACCGGTGCATTATCACCGCCCATACCGTCCAGTGCAACGTTAATATATTTGTTCATTAAAGTACCTTCCTATTATCTTTTTTACTATACTAAACGTATTAATAAAAATCAAGGATGTTCTATATATAAAAAGCCCCGAAAGCGCAAAAAAGCCTGAGGTTTCCCTCAGGCCTGAAGTTCAAGCTTAATCAACGGAAATTACTTCCTTCTTGTTGTATGCGCCGCATGCCTTGCATACTCTGTGAGGCATCATAAGTGCACCGCACTTACTGCACTTAACAAGATTAACGGGATTCATCTTCCAGTTAGCTCTTCTTTTATCTCTTCTACCTTTAGAAGATTTATTTTTAGGACAGATTGACATATCTACACCTCCTTATTCGCCATGAAAATATCCATTATACCGGCCATTCTGGGATCAGGGACAAATGTATCGCAATCGCATTGCTTAACATTTCTGTCGGATCCGCATACGGGACATATCCCTTTGCAATCCTCCCTGCACAGTACCTTTGACGGCAGGTTTATGAGGATCTCCTGATCGATCATAGCCTTTATATCAAGGTCCGTACCCTGAAGACCGTAAAACTCGTCTTCGTCGTCGACCTTGTCCCGATGTTCTTCATCGAGAAGTTCTTTTTGGAACTTGAGAGAAATGGGGACTTCAACCTCCTTAAGGCATCTGTCACACGGAATTCCGAGAGACAGATCGAATCTTCCTTCAAGAAGTATCTGGCCGCTTTTTACGTTTGAAAACTTCAACTCAATATCACTTTTTGACAGTATCCTGTACGAAAAGCCGTCGGGACTTAAAAACTCGTCATAGGGATATTCGGTTTTTTCAAACCTGGTCTTGCCTGACTGAGTGAACTCATCGATCAAGCTTATCTTCTTAAGTTCGCACACCTTATGAATTATAAAGATACCCTAAAACTTTGTCAAGGACTTTATTTCAGGAGTTTTAAGGTCTGCTTGGCGATCTCGAGTTCTTCGTTTGTGGGAATGACAAATACTTTCACCTTGGAATCATCTGTAGATATAAGGATGTTTTTGCCTCTTTCTTTGTTTGCTTCAGCATTGAGTCCAACTCCGAGATATCCCAGATGAGCGACTATCTTCTCCCTGACAAACGCCGTGTTTTCGCCGATTCCGGCTGTAAAACAGATGGCATCGACTCCGTTCATTGCAGCTACATAAGCGCCTATATATTTAACTACTCTGTAGCAGAACGCATTGACGGCTCTTATCGAGTTTTCTTCGTTTTTGTTATATCCGTCCTCAAGATCCCTAAAGTCAGAAGAAAATCCTTCCGACAGACCGAATACTCCGGATTTCTTGTTTAATATATTGAGTACCTGCGAAATATCCAACCCTTCCTTATTACATATGAATTCCAGAATGGCAGGATCCAGATCTCCCGATCTTGTACCCATTATCAGCCCTTCCAAAGGGGTAAGCCCCATGGATGTATCCACGCATTTCCCTTTGTCTATCGCGCTTACCGAAGCACCGTTGCCCAGATGACAAACGATGATCTTAAGATCCTCATACTTTCTTTCCATCATTTCGGCACAAACATGAGAAACATAGTCATGACTGGTCCCGTGGAACCCGTATCTTCGAATCTTATATTTCTTATAGTATTCATAAGGAATACCATAAAGATAAGCTTCCTCGGGCATTGTCTGATGGAAAGCAGTATCAAAAACAACGCTCATCGGAACATCCCCCATGAGTTCCCTGCAGGCTTTAACGCCGATAAGATTTGCGGGATTGTGCAAGGGTGCAAGTTCGTTACATTCTTCTATCGCCTTGATGACTTCATCATCGACAAGCGTTGCGGCTTTGAATTTCTCTCCTCCGTGAACAACCCTGTGTCCTACGGCACCTATCTCCTTAAGTGAAGAAATAACTCCGTTTGCGGGATCCGTAAGTGCTTCGATAACAAGCTTGATCGCATCCGAATGGTCTTTGATGACAGCTTCCTTCTTTTGCTTTTCTCCTTCACCTTTGACAAATGAGATGAAGCTTCCGTCAATACCTATCCTGTCGCAAAGACCTTTGCCGAGTACATTACCGGTTTCCGATTCGATCAGCTGAAATTTAAGCGAAGAACTACCGCAGTTGATTACCAATATATTCATATTATCCTCCGTATCATGAAAGCTGAGCCTGAACAGCGGTCAATGCGACCACTCCGACGATATCTTCCCACGAGCATCCTCTCGAAAGGTCGTTGACGGGTTTTGCAATACCCTGAAGCATAGGTCCGTAGGCTTCGGCTTTTCCGAGCCTTTGTACAAGCTTATATGAAATATTTCCGCAGTCAAGGTTGGGGAAGATCAAAACATTTGCATGTCCCGCAACATCAGATCCGGGAGCCTTGGTCTTAGCGATATGAGGGACCAAAGCGGCATCGGGCTGCAGTTCACCGTCTATCGTAAGTGAAGGATACTGTTCTTTTGCTATCCTTGTAGCCTCTACCATCTTATCTACGAGCGGATGTTTTGCCGACCCTTTCGATGAATGGGAAAGCATTGCGATTATAGGCTTGGAACCGACAAGCTGTTTAAAACTCTTGGCAGATGTGTCGGCGATCGCAGCAAGCTCTTCGGGCGTAGGATCCTGATTGAGGCCGCAGTCGGCAAAGATAAATGTACCGTTATCACCGTATTCACATTCGGGTATGCACATAAGGAAAAATCCGGAAACGAGTTTAACACCCGGCGCTGTCTTCAGAACCTGAAGAGCGGGACGGAGTGTATCAGCCGTAGCATGGCATGCACCGGCAACCATTCCGTCGGCATCATTGGCTTTGACCATGATGACACCGAACATGAGCGGATCGGACAAAAGGATCTCTCTTGCCTGTTCTATCGTCATTCCTTTATTCTTTCTTGTTTCATAAAGCAGATTGACATAATCTTCGAATTTTTCGGTTGTCTGGGGATTTACGATCTTTACCCCCGTAAGATCAATCTCCAGCCAGTTCGCACCGTCATTGATCTTTTCAGCATCGCCTATCATCGTAATGTTGGCGATACCTTCTTCAAGAATATGTGAAGCCGCTATCAACGTTCTTTTATCCGTTGTTTCCGGCAACACTATAGTCTTTTTGTCCATGCGGGCCTTTTCTTTTATAGTGTCAATATAAGACATACCTTCTCCTCCTTAGATCTGTTTAATGACCCCGTTTCTGTTATCGGGGTTATATGCTAAAATTATAAATAAAATAACTGATCATTTCAACAAGGCTGGCGTGATGTTTCAAAGAAAAAACATAAAAATCTGCGGTATTATCGCCGAATATAATCCGCTTCATAAAGGACATGTTCATCATCTTGAAAGATCTAAGGAGATCGCAGGAGCCGACATGGTCATAGTTGTTATGAGCGGGGACTTTGTTCAAAGAGGAGCTCCGGCAGTATGCAACAAATACGAAAGAACCAGGATGGCTCTTTTAGCCGGTGCGGATCTTGTAATCGAATTACCTACCGTCTTTTCTCTTTCTTCGGCTGAAGGGTTCGCGGAAGGAGGGATCAGGATCCTTGATTCTCTCGGATGTGTTGACAGCCTTTGCTTCGGGTCGGAATGTGGAGACATCGAAATGCTGAAGGAATACTCGGAAAAGAACGTAGACGAGTCATCTTTACGTAAGGATCTAAAGAACGGCAATTCCTATGCTTCTTCTTACGGTAAGAATCTGACAGATGAAGATGTGTCAGGTATCATCTCCTGCCCTAATAATATATTGGGTATAGAATATCTAAGAGCCATTTCCCGCACGGGAAGCCGGTTGATCCCATATACTGTCGCAAGAGAGGGACAATCATACTCCGAAACAAAGATCGATAAAAATGCCGGCTTTGCCTCAGCTTCCGCCATAAGGGAATCCATCCTGGAAAACAGGAAGGATCATCTTGCTTTTATCCCATCATATGTTGACAAAATACTCAGCGAAGCACCCGTTGTACACCCCGATATGTTTTCGGATATGCTCTATTACAAGCTGATCAGTGAAAAAGAGAACGGTTTTACCGTATATGCCGATGTGAATGAAGAACTATCAAATAAGATCATAAAGCATATAGGTGAGTATAAAACTCTCTCTTCATTAACGATGCTCTTAAAATCAAAAAATCTGACCTATACAAGGATATCAAGATGTCTGTTCCATATCCTTCTGGACATAAAAAAAGAAGATGCGACCGCATCTCCTGAGTATATAAGGATACTTGGTTTCAAAAAGGACAGTTCAGACATAACCGGGATCATAAAACAGAACGCAAAGCTTCCGCTAATCACCAAACTGGCGGACGCCCCGGATATACATTCCCTTAAAAAAGATATCGACCGGGCGTTTTTATATGAAAAAGCAGCAGGTAGCGGACTTAACGAATACAGGACTTCTCCTGTCATAATATAAAAAACCGGTCAGGGAACTTCGTGCGAAACGATCTGATTTCTTCCGTGTTCCTTACCGTAATATAATCTCGCATCGGCATCGGAGATATATTTGTCTATCCTTCGCTTAAGAAGATCCTCATATTCTTCTCCGTTTTTTGCCGCAACATTCAAAGACTCATTTTCAAGGTCAACCTTATCGCATTCAATTATTCCATATGTCATGGTGACCTTTATGGTATTCTCGCCATGAACTATCTGAAGGCCTCTTACTTCATCAAGAAGTTCCTTTAAACGGCTTTCGGCTTTTTCAAGAACGGCATCCTCAAAGATAAGAAGGAATTCTTCACCGCCCCATCTTATGGCATAACCCTTGCCCATCATATATCTCTTGATCGTCGAAGAAACTGCGATAAGTACGGCATCACCGCCGTCATGTCCGTAAGTATCGTTAACTTTCTTAAAGAAATCTATATCACCGATAGCCACACAGAATCTGACACCCTTATTAAGGTATGAAAGCATCGTATTATGCAGATGCTTATAGGCTGAACGTCTGTTGTTCAGAGAAGTAAGCTGGTCTTCTTCAACGAGTTTGCGTAATGCGGCTGCGGTCTTGACCGCACTGTTCCCCATTTTTCCGAGTTCGTCGCTTCTGGATATCACATCGTTATCCATTGAAGATGTGAAATCACCTTTGGCAAGTCCTGCCATATATCTCTGGATCTTATGGATGGCATCGATGAGTTTCGAAGAATACTTATAAGAAAAGAAACATGCGGCAAGCATTGCAAAAAAAGCGATCAGAAGGATCGGCAAAAGTGCCATCCAGACAAGAGGTTTCGCATATTCCGAATCTTCAAGTATACAGAGCATGCCCAAAACCTTGCCGTTGCCGTCATGTATGGGAGTATAAAATGCGTAGTAATCTTCTTTGCCGAATTCCACATTTGAATAAAACCGGCTGGTATCTCCGACAACGACTTCGTTATATATAACATCCGAATCTCCGGCTCCAACTATCCTGTTACCATAGACATCCTTCAGGGTGGTGATGACCGCAAACTGCATATAACAAAGTGTTATATCGATACCGGTTTCAGCTTTGATCTGATCAATGTATTCAAAATCACCGTTGATCATCTTTTCGCCTTTATACAGATATATCTCGTCTTCAACAGTGTCGTATCTGTAATCGCCGGGATAAAGCATGTCATATCCGACAAGAACCGTATTTGACATGTTCTCCAGCTGCTGTTCGATACTTCTGTTAAGTGAGTTCAAGACAATGGAAGATCCCGAAGCTGTGATGATAAGACCCAGGATAAGCATGGGAATGATCGTGATTGTCAGAAATGATAAAGTGATTCCGCCCGGTTTCTTTTTCATATGACACTCCTTAATGTCAGTTTATATCATCAAAAAGATCATCAGTTTTTGAAGCTGTGGATAGGTGCGGGTATCCTGCCTTTGCGGTTGACAAAATCATCACAGGAATACTGATTGACTTCCATAATGGGCGCATGGCCGAGAAGGCCTCCGAAGTTGGCGTGGTCTCCGGGTTTCTTACCTGCCACGGGAATTATCCTCACTGCAGTGGTCTTCTGATTTATCATACCTATTGCCATCTCATCCGCGATCATGCCGGAAATGGTCGTGCTCTTTGTATCTCCGGGGATAGCTATCATATCGAGTCCGACGGAGCATACACAGGTCATCGCTTCAAGTTTTTCGATCGTAAGCGATCCTCTGGTCGCCGCATCTATCATACCCTGATCTTCCGAAACGGGAATGAAAGCTCCCGAAAGTCCTCCGACATAAGAAGCCGCCATGACACCGCCCTTTTTGACCTGATCGTTAAGGATCGCAAGTGCAGCCGTTGTACCGGGTGCGCCGGCACTTTCAAGTCCCATCTCGCAAAGGATATCCGCAACCGAATCTCCTATCGCAGGAGTGGGGGCAAGCGACAGATCGACTATACCGAAAGGTACTCCGAGTCTTTTTGATGCTTCCATAGCTACAAGCTGTCCAACGCGGGTGACTTTGCAGGCTGTAGTCTTTATAGTTTCACAAAGGACTTCAAAGCTTTCGCCTTTGACCTTTTCAAGCGCAGTCTTAACAACACCGGGGCCCGAAACTCCGACATTGATGACTTTATCTCCTTCCGTCACGCCGTGAAAAGCTCCGGCCATGAACGGATTATCATCAGGGGCGTTACAGAGAACGACAAGTTTTGTACATCCTATGGAATCGTTTTCGCGTGTAAGCTCAGCTGTCTTTTTTATAACATCACCCATGAGCCTTACCGCATCCATATCTATTCCCGTCTTTGTAGATCCGACATTTACGGAACTCATGATCCTTTCGGTCTTTGAAAGAGCAAGCGGTATCGATCTTATCAGCAGTTCATCGGCCGCTGTCATGCCTTTTGCAACAAGCGCGGAATAACCTCCGATGAAATTAACTCCGACCTTGGCCGCCACCTCGTCAAGAGTAACGGCGATCGAAGCAAAATCTTCTTCCGTCTTACATGCGCTTCCTCCGATAAGACTTATGGGAGTAACCGATATACGTTTATTTACTATCGGTATGCCGTAATATCTGGAGATCTTATCGCCAGTAGCAACAAGATCCTTAGCGGCATCAAATATCTTGTTATAAATGTTTTTCTTCAGTTTTTCAAGATCCGAATCTATACAGTCAAGCAGGGAAATACCGAGAGTGATCGTACGTACGTCCAGATTCTCTTTTGAAATCATCTCGTTGGTTTCCGAAACTTCTCTTAAATTGATCATACCCACCTCGTATTAAAATCTGTGCATTTTTTCGAAGATCTCTTCCTTCTGGCACTTAATGATGACACCGATGTCATTACCCAGCTTCTCAAGTTCATCTGCAACATCGACAAAATGTTTTTCGCATTTTTCCATATCAACTACCATCATCATATTAAAAAAGCCCTGAACTATAGTCTGGGAGATATCCTCGATATTGATGGAATTGTCGGCAAGATAGGTGCAGACCTTTGCGATGATTCCTACAGTGTCTTTTCCGACAACAGTGATGATCGTTTTGCTCATATTTTTATCCTCTTCTTTCTATGCTATCTCGACTATATGGGACATCGTATCTCTCTTCGCAACATACATCGGTATGTCCGACATTCCGATCCCTTTATAATCGCTGTTTTGCTGTTTGATGTTGACTTCGCATCTGACCGATTCATATGCAAGCTCGGGCATATTGTTTTCCTTGCTGAGATGTCCGAGAAAAACCGCCTTGAGATTATCGTTCAGTATCCTGAAAAGAAGTGAACCGGCATTTTCGTTTGAAAGATGTCCTCTGTCACCCAGGATCCTTTGTTTGAGATAATACGGATAAGGCCCGACCTGAAGCATGTTCACATCGTGGTTCGCTTCAAGGAAAAGTACATCCATGTTTTTAAGGGATTCCACAGTGTAATCGGTATATTTCCCCAGATCGGTCACGACGGAAACTCGTCTGTTGCCGTGTTGAAATCTGTATGCAACAGGATCGACGGCATCGTGTGATATCTTCATAGGATTGACGATGATATCCTTTATCGAAAGCTTTGTGTCCGCCTTTACTTCATTAAAAAGGCATTCATCGATCGGTCCCAGCGAGTGACAGTTCAGGATCGCTTCTTTTGTCTTTGCGGTTGTATATATTGGAATGCCGAATTTCCTTGATATCACTCCAAGCCCATATATATGATCTGTATGTTCATGGGTGATAAGTATTCCGTCAATATCTCTTATTGACAGATCCAGCTGTTCGATCCCGGAAAGGACTCTTTTACCGCTTATTCCCACATCGACCAAAAGATGCGTTGTATCGGTCCCTACATATACGCAGTTTCCGCTCGAACCTGATGCCAGGCTGGTGATCCTCATGCTTCCTCCCAATAAATATCTACAGTATCTCCGTCTTTAAGTGCTTCCATATATTGTGCCTGTTTACCGTTAAGGTTTGTAACTATCCTTCTTCCTTTTGACTCGGCGAGGTTAAAGTTGATCGCATCAAAAACATCAACAAATACATAATTCTGTTTTCCTCTGAGAATGACAGGCGCACCGTTCACAGTTACCGTAAGAACGCTGACGGGCGTAGGCCCTTTATATTCTCCGTCATCTTCGGGAAGAGAGGCAAAACTGTCTCCATCGGAAGTTCCTTCCACAGAAGTTTCCGTTCCCTCTGTGTCAGTCTCTTCCGGATCGGGGTTTTCCTCATTATCATAGATCTCTTCATCATTCATGGATTCTTCGATCATCTCACGTTCGGACTTTATCGTCTCCGTTGTCCAGTTGACCGTGAAATTCTCATAAACCTTCGTCTCCATGTCAGCCAGTTGATTGTTGACATAGATGTTCATATTCTTTTCTATGATCACATCCATGAAATCAGCGATCTGTTTGACCGTATAGAAATTTACGATCTCTATCTCATCACCGCTTTGGATCTCATAAAACTTTGACTGAAGTTCTCCGTTGACCGAAGCGAATTTGGGAACAGTTATCTTTTGATCATTAACTACGAATTCTATTGATTCGGAAAGTTCCTCAAGATCCTCAAGGTTCATTGAGGCTGCAGGTCCCGCAGTTGATTCTTTCACATGAATGATATCGTTAGCTCTTATCTTACTGGTAATAAATGCGGGTTCGTCATTGATCGTGATAAGAGCCGCCTCGCCGGGAAGTCCCCTTTGCATCCTTGCTTTTCCGTTAAGCGTAAATTCAAGAGCCTCTCCTCTTTTGGGGAAAAGGCCGTCATTGGGGAACTGTGCCTGCATGGCAACATCTCCGACCGAAAGGTTATTGTTGTCGTACATTTTGATCCTTGATCCGTTGAAAGATACAAAGATGAAATTATTACTCTGCTCATAATAATTCAGACAGATACCGACGGGAGTTACAAGAAGGCTGTCTTTTTTGATGTCTTCTTCGAAAACGACCGACTGCATGACTTCTTCACCTCTGAGCGCAACTCTTTCTCTTGCGATCCCGAGCTTGTCGGCAACCTTATGAGCATAGTTTATGTTCTTTCCGCCTCCGCCGACGATAAATACGGCACTTACCGAACGTCCTCCGTTAAGTTCCTTTATCTTATCGGCAACCAGCCCTGACATTTCCTCGAGCGTATCATCCATTATCTTAAGTACTTCAGACTGTTTGATCTTTTGAGGCAGGAGCATGATATCCGTATATTCGATCTCTTCCTTGTAATCGGCTTCTTTTTTTATCTTTTCAGCTTCGGAAAAATCTACCAGACAGGCTTTTGCAATACATTCCGTAAGTGCGTCTCCGGCCATGGGGATCATCCCGTAAGCAAGGATACATCCATCATTTGTGATCGAGATATCGGATGTTCCGGCGCCGACATCGATAAGTGCGATATTCAGCATTCTGAAACGTTCCGGAATGGCAAGCCCTATCGCAGCTATAGGCTCCAAAGTAAGATTATCGACTTTTAATCCAGCTATCTCAACCGCTTTGTAAAGTCCGTCCACAACCTCATCGGGAAGGAAAGTCGCGATCAGGTCTACCGCTATATTTCTTGCTTTATGACCTTCCAGATTTGATATCTGGTTTCCGTTGAGATAAAATCTGACCACCGAATGGCCGACACAGTAGAACTTTACCTGGGAATCCGCATCCTGAGAAGCAAGAAAATCATTATATGCATTTTCAACACCCTTTGAGATCAGGGAGTATATATCTTCATCGGTCACTTCCCTGTTGTCTATCTCGTTTTCGGCATGAGTATTAACCGTAAAGAGAACGCGTCCGGCGGCCGCTATACATACACCTTCAAGTTTTTCGCCGATAGCTTCTTCGAGTCTGACTTTTACTTCGCGTATGGTGTCTCCGACTTTCTGTATATCATGGATCTGTCCGTCAAGCATCGCTCTGGTCTCATGCTCTTTAATCCTCTGAGTGACCACGACAAATTTATCCTGTTTACGGTATCCAACGGTCCCGACTACGCTTCTTGTTCCTATATCAAGTCCAAAAACGAGTTTTTCTTTCATTTTCCTATCCTTTTTTCGATCTGCATAATACTGTTTTCTATTGAAAAACTGTTATCTATCATAAAATCCGAGCCCTTAATGAATTCCTCATCACTTAACTGTGATCTCATGATAGAATCTATCTTTTCATCCGAATATCCTCTTGAGGAACGGAGTCTTTCTCTGCGCACTTCATCGGAAGCATAAACAAACCACATTTCATCAACTATATCATTATATCCGCATTCTATAAGCAGTGCTGCCTCAAGAAGGAAAAAATCGCAATCATCCGCTTTTCGGGCTTCATCGATCCGGTCGAGGATGTAAATCTTCACAGCGGGATGTACGATCGAATTAACGGCCGATAAGAGTTCCTCGTTATCAAATATCAGTGATGACATCTTCTTTTTATCTATCGATCCGTCCTCGTCGAGTATTTCTTCCGAAAGCAGTGCGACTAGTTCGTCATAGCACTTGTTCCCCGGCAGATATACAGCATGAGCGGCATCATCGGCCATCAATATCCTGCACCGGAACCTTTTTGCCATTTCTTTAACGATAGAGCTTTTCCCGCTACCGACTCCTCCGGTTATCCCAATAACTTTCATGATCATTTAGCCTCAAACCAGTCATTTCCCGTATGAAGGTCAACTTCCATACTGACAGCAAGATCGGTTGCCGATATCATCTGCTCCCTCAATATCTTTTCTGCTTTTTCCTTTTCTTCTTCAGGCACTTCCAAAAGGAGTTCATCATGCACCTGCAATATGAGCCTAGTCTTCATGCCCTCCTTATTAAGTGCATTGAAGACATTTATCATGGCTATCTTTATGATATCCGCGGCCGTCCCCTGTATCGGCGAATTCATTGCAACTCTTTCGCCGAACGATCTTTGCATAAAATTCGGGCTGTTAAGTTCGGGCATGGGACGTCTTCTGCCGTAATATGTAACGGCATATCCTTTTTCTTTTGCCGTAGTGACAAGACCGTCAATATATTTCTTTACTGCAGGATACATCTCAAAGTAATCGGCTATATACTGTTTAGCTTCCTTTTGAGAAATACCAAGATCCTCTCCAAGTCCGAATGCGGAAATACCGTATACGATACCGAAATTGACGGCTTTAGCGTTTCTTCTCATAAGATCCGTAACTTCATCGTATGGAACCTTAAACACTTTGGATGCGGTAGATCGATGTATATCCGCATGCTCTCTGTAAGCCTTTATGAGTTCCTCGTCGCCCGACAGCGAAGCCAGGACACGTAATTCTATCTGTGAATAGTCCGCATCCATGAATACACAGCCGTCATCGGGAACGAAAACCTTGCGTAGCTGCCTGCCAAGTTCCATCCTTATAGGAATGTTCTGAAGATTCGGATCCGCAGATGAAAGTCTGCCCGTAGCGGTTATTGTCTGATTAAATGTGGAATGAATCCTTCCGTCGGATGCGATATAATTCTGCAGGCCGTCGGCATATGTGCTCTTAAGCTTCGCATATGCCCTGTATTCGAGTATTTTCTTAACGATCGGATGATCTTCGGACAGTTTATCGAGAACATCGGCTGCGGTCGAATAACCGGTCTTGGTCTTTTTACCTCCCGGCAGATTCAGTCTCTCGAAAAGTATCTCACCAAGCTGTTTGGGTGAATTGATATTAAACTCGCATCCTGCCTCGGAATAAATATCCGCCTGGAGACGTTCTATGTTTTCTCCGAGCATGGCAGAGTATTCCGCAAGCTTATCGGGAAGAGCTCTTATTCCTTCTTTTTCCATCCTGTAAAGAACATAACTCAAAGGAAGTTCAATGTTACTGTACAGATCCCACATTTCCTGATCTTCAAGAGCTTTTTTTATCGGCTCATACGAATGAAGACAGATGTATGATCCAAAGCAGGCATACTCGGAAAAAGCTTCGGTATTCTTATCAAGTGCATCTGCCAGGGACATCTTCTTTTTCACCTGCGAAACTTCAGGAGAAAGAATCCCGAGATATTCCTGCCCTATATCCGTCAGCGTATAGTCATTTTTTAAAGGATTCAAAAGATAAGCGGCGATGATCGAGTCGAAAAGATCTTTGGTATCTTCTTTGCCGGAAAGATCGAACAGTTTTTTGACATTGTCCGATATCACAAAACACGAAGAACATATCCTGCCGACAAGATCGATCAGGTTATCCTCGTTAAGGAGCATCCATTTTTTTATGAAATACGAACGGTCATCATAAGAAAGAGCAAAACCAAGCAATTCATCGGATGCTTTGTCATCATAAATGAGGCTCAGTCCTACTTTTAAAGACTTTGAAGCAGCTGCGGAAACGATATCCGAAGCTCTGTTAAGATCATCAATCAATTCGAATTTATCCGTGATGCTCTTATAATCCACCTTGGTCTCAAAACGTCCGAGATAATTCTTGAATTCAAGTTTTTTGAAAAGGACATATGCTTCGTCGGTATAAAAATCGTTTACTTTTGCATCTTCAAACCTGTAATCGAGATCCACGTCCGTCTTTATGGTCGCCAGTTTAAGTGAAAGATATGCAAGTTCACGATTTTCTATCAAAGATTCTCTTATGGCATTCTTAGTGATCTCTTCAACATTCCGATAAACATTGTCAAGACTGTGATATTTCACTATAAGCTCTGTAGCCGTTTTCTGACCGACTTTGGGAACCCCGGGGATATTGTCGGAGCTGTCTCCCATGAGAGCTTTAAGTTCTATGAATTCAGACGGAGTGACACCGTAAGCGGTCTTCACGTCATTGGCATAATAATCTTCAACCGTGGTATTACCGCCTTTGGTCTTTGGTATCCTTATCTTGACCTTATCGGTAGCGATCTGCAAAAGGTCTCTGTCTCCCGAAACGAGCGAAACATCCATTCCTTCGCTCTGGCCTTTATACGCAAGCGTTCCAAGAATGTCGTCTGCTTCAAATCCCGGAGATTCGACAATCTTTATTCCCATGGCTTTGAGCACTTCCTTCATAACAGGAACCTGTTCGGCCAGGGCATCATCCATTTTCTTTCTGGTCCCCTTATATTCAGCGAACATTTCATGTCGGAAAGTCGGCTTTGAAACATCAAACGCCACAGTGAGAAAATCGGGAGTTTCCTCCTCGACGATCTTGAACAATATGTTCAGGAAGCCATATATCGCATTAGTGTGAAGTCCTTGTGAATTTGTAAGTTCGGGAACACCGAAAAAAGCTCTGTTGAGGATGCTGTGTCCGTCAATAAGTACAAGTTTACTCATGTTTGTTTACAAAAAGATCAAAATAAGAATCACAAACGCAATTCCGACTACGATAAGACCGATGATGACATAATAAAGCCACTGCATTCCTTCCCTTAACTTAAGGGAATGATTGGCTTTGTTCATGGTGAGATCCAGTTCTTTCTTAAGGTCAAAGACATTACCGTTTTCAAGCCTTGCCACACCTTCTCTTACAAGGAAAGCAATGGTCAGTTCTTCATTACATTCTTCACAGGATTCAACATGTTCGATAAAATCCTGAAGTTCTTCGGTATCTAGATCATCATCCAAAAATCTGTTGATAAGCCGGATGGCCTTTTTGCATTCCATCGATCATCTCCGTCATCTATGCATACATCATATATTATACCAACATATATCCGTATTATCAATCAATATGTTGTAGAAGCGACGGGCTTTTTACCAATATTTTGTACGGGATGACCAATTATCCGACAGCGGCACAGGCAGTCTGCTTGACCGTGATTTCCTGTTATGATAAAATCATTTTCGTTGATCAGATATCAGCATTTGCCGGCGTGTCGGAATTGGCAGACGAGGCAGACTCAAAATCTGTTGATGGCAACATCGTGCGGGTTCAAGTCCCGCCGCCGGCATAACAAAAAGCCCCGAATGATCGGGGCTTTTGTTATATATGAAATTCTTATTAATTTTCAGCCATGTTCTGAGCCGATTGCTTGCTTACTTCAAGAAGCTTATGTTTCATCTCATCTTCTATACGTGAAAGTTCAACTTCAGCCTCACGACGTTTTGTCCTTCCGTCCTGCTGGATCTTAACGACTTCATCAAGCGTATCGATCAGCATCTTGTTCGTCTGAGTAAGCGTTTCGATATCAACGATACCTCTCTCGGATTCTTTGGCTGATTCAACAGTTGCGATCTTTAAGGCTTCCGCATTCTTCTTAAGAAGCTCATTGGTCATGTCGGTAACTTCCTTCTGAGCCTTTGCGGCTTCACCGGCGTGATTAATACCAATGGCAATGACCATCTGTGATTTCCACAACGGTATCGTATTAACAAGAGTAGACTGGATCTTTTCAGACATTGTTGTGTCGTTATTCTGGATCAGTCTGATCTGGGGAGCCATCTGCAGAGATATGTTTCTTGTAAGTTCAAGATCATATATCTTCTTTTCAAAACGCTCTACTTTTTCTGCGTAGTCCTTAGCCTTCTGCGAATCCTCGGGAAGTCCCGAAGCCTCAGCTTCGGCAAGAAGCTTGGGAAGTACAACCGTTTTTGCTTCCTCGAGTTTTTCCTTTCCGGCCATGATATATAAAGTAAGATCCTTGTAATACTCAAGATTTGTATCATACATCTTATCGAGCATCGCAATGTCTTTAAGCAATGTAACCTGATGTCCTTCCATCACGCCGCAGATCTTATCTATATTGGTTTCAGCCTTATCATATTTTGCCTTTAAAGCTGTAACCTGATTGGCGCCCTTTTTGAACAGTCCAAGGAATCCTCCCTTGGTCTCGCTCACATCAAAACTCTTAAGCTCGGTCACAACACTTGAAAGCATCGTGCCGACTTCGCCAAGATCCTTTGTCTTTACGGTGCTCAATGCACTCTCGGAAAAATCCGCGATCTTCTTCTGAGCACCCGCACCATACTGGAGCACCATCTGTGTGTCGTTGATATCTATTCCCGCCACATAACTTTTGATGGTTTCCTGATCCTGTACGGAAAGTTCCAAAGCCGGAGCTTCAGCAAGCATCGTATCAAGTTTTTCCTCTTTCCCGGTAAGATCGATGGTTTTGGTCTGTTCCATATCGATTACATCACTCATAACAATTCTCCTTTTTAAACTTTATCTTTTGCCAGGCCTTCCTGTTTAAGGACGGTCTGTAACACCTGTGCGTCCGTTGTGACATCCCATACAGAATCCCTGAATAGATTGTTCTGCAGTTGTACGAATGCCTCGTTTATGGTATCAAGCGTCTTTTCTATCTCTGCTTTGGCGGAAATGATATCATTTCCAGGATTGGTCACCTTGTCATATTCGGCATATGCCTCAACAAGTTTGATCATCGTAGGCAGATAATAGTCCATGGTCTTATGCATACGGTTCATCTGCTCGGGATGTTCCTGAAGATTAAAGAATAACTCTTTTAATATATTCTCCAGGGAATCAAGTTTCATGGAGATGTTTTCCCCGGGAATATCATCGTTGAGCTTATGAAGTCTGGTGATACACTCTCTTCCGTATCCTACCATCTGAGCAAATTCTTCGCGCAAAGAAGGATCGAGCTTGCTCATTGCCTCGTTGAGCATTTCGTCGTTGATCGCCGCGTTCTTTGCCTGTTCCTTTCTCATCTCATCGGCAGACTTCATCGAGAGTTCATATTGCTTGAACACATCATTGCTGAGCATAAGAGTTGTTTCCTGGGCATCCAGATAACCTTCCGGATAATAACCTTTTCTCAGCATTTTCTTTACGTCTTTTTTGACTTTATTGGGATTAAGTCCCAGTGAAGACGCCAGCATTGATATCTGAGCATACATATTGCTGCCGGCTATCATCGCATATTTTTTAGCCCTGTCCAGCATGCCCTTTTTAGCAAGGCCGTATTTAAGAAGTCCGAGACTTCCTGCCAGAAGAACAACCGGACCGGCAAGCGACATAATGGTTCCCGTACTGAAAAGCATCGCAAACAACGACATGATCGAATTGATGCCGAATATAACCGAACCGAATATACCGCCAACGATACACGCAGTTCCCGATGCTTTGCCCACAGGATTGAACTTTACGGGAATATTCTGTTTATCCAATACTATTTCGTATTTCTGTTTCCTTTTTAATTCCTTCAGTTCCTTCTTGTGCTGAAGTCTCTGCATCTGTTCTTTGTGAACGGCTTCATTATGAAGTCTTCTTCTTTCCTGAAGCATCTTCGCATATTCTTCAGCCTCATCAAAGCTGGAGTAAGGTTTTCTCCCGTTCTGAACCTTATAAACATCCTGTCCTTTGTACGGATCGGCGAACACATCGCCCACACGCCCTGTCGCCTCTTTTATGACACTGTTGACAGAATCCGTGATCGCCACATTAAGGCTGGAAAAGTCCCCGGTCTTTAATCCTTCCGTAAGCGAATCCTTTATTTGATTTCCGATCTGACTGTATATCTGGTTATTCTTTTTGTTATCCATAATTAAACAAACGTATTAAAGATATCCTCGTAAGTTTCGCGTCTTCTGATTAGTTTGTATGATCCGTCGGAACAGATCATTACTTCGGCAGGCTTAAGTCTCGTATTATACGAACTACACATTGAATAACCGTATGCGCCCGCATCCAAAACGCAGATAAGATCATTGGTATTGATCATTGGCATCGGTCTGTCTTTGCACAATACATCTCCGGATTCACATATGTTGCCGGTTATGGTGGCTTCTTCTTTCATGCCCTTAACAACTTTTCCGTTTGAAATAATCTCAATATCGTGCCAAGAATCATAAAGAACAGGTCTGGCAAGAACGTTCATTCCGACATCGGTGCCGACGTATTTATGATCGCCGTTAAACTTGACCGCATTTACTCTTCCGATTATCACACCGCCTTCAGCAACACAGTAACGGCCGGGTTCGGATTTGAACAAAGGCGTACTTCCGTATACTTTCACGAATTCGTCGAGACGTTTTGTCCATTCGATACTGAGCTTGAAAATATCGAAAGGTTCCTCGTCTTCAAGCTTATGATATGGAATGCCGAAGCCTCCGCCAAAATCGATAAAGTCAAGTCCCGGAAACTTTCTTGCGATCCTGAGGAACTGATCTATAGCATTAATAAAAGGATCCGGAGTCATATAAAGCGATCCAACATGCTGGTTGATACCGCAGATCTTAAGGTTGTATTCGGAAGCAACCCTTATAGCTTCATCAATATCTTCCTCGGCTATCGCAAATTTCGTATTTTTTCCTGCAGTAACAACTTTTTCGTGATGGCCCGCTCCGACACCGGGATTGATCCTGATGGCGCATTTACTGCCCGGAGCAAGAGAACCGTAAAGTCTTATCTGGTCTATGGAGTCAAGGCTCGTCATTATCCCGTTATCTATTGCAAATTTCATTTCATTTGCATCGATGTTATTGGGAACAAAGAATATCTGTGAAGGATCGAAACCAGCCTTTAACAAAAGTCTTATCTCGCCTTCTGACATAGCATCGCAATTCACGTTTTCTTCTTTGGCGATCTTTAAGATCTCAAGATTGGAGTTGGCCTTCATCGAATAATTGGCTTTATAAGGGTACTTTGTGATGATACTTGATACTTCGTACATCCTCTTGCGTAAGATGTCCTCATTGTAAACATACAAAGGTGTCCCGAATTCGGAAACGATCTTTTCGATATCATTGCCTTTAAAATAATCAACTTTTTCAATATAAGAATTCATTTAAACATCCTCTATCTGCCAGTCTATTGGATCAAGACCGTTATTTTTCAAAAACTCATTGCACTTCGAAAAATGCCTGCATCCGAAAAAGCCCCGGTAAGCCGAAAGTGGACTCGGATGAGCTGCTTTTAATATCAAATGCTTTGGATTATCAAGCATCTTTGCTTTTGCCTGTGCGGGAGAGCCCCAAAGCATGTAAACTATGGGCCTTTGCTGCCTGTTAAGAGCCTGTATCACAGAATCAGTAAAGGTTTCCCATCCCATTCCCCTGTGAGAAAACGCTTCATGCGCTCTTACGGTGAGAACCGTGTTCAATAACAAAACGCCCTGTTTGGCCCATTTTACCAGATATCCGTTATTGGGGATCTTGCAGCCCAGATCGTCATGCAGTTCTTTATAAATATTCACAAGTGAAGGCGGTATCTTATTCCCCGGCAGAACGGAAAAGCAAAGTCCATGTGCCTGATCAACATCATGATACGGATCCTGTCCGAGGATAAGAACCTTAACGTCTTTGAGCATTGTCAGATGAAACGCGTTGAAAATATCATCTGCCGGCGGAAAGACCACTTTTGTATTATACTCGGTTTTAACGAATTTATACAGTTCTTTATAATACGGTTTGCCGAATTCGTCCTTAAGTTCGTCTAACCAGTCATTAGCTATCATAGACATCAGGCAAATCTCCTTACGGGAATTCCTTTATCATTAAGATATTCCTTAAGATCCATGATAGAAAGTTCTTTAAAGTGGAAAAGAGAAGCAGCCAGTGCGGCGTCGGCTCCGCCTTTATCAAAAGCATCGTAAAAATGTTCCGGCGTTCCTGCCCCTCCGGAAGCTATTACAGGAATAGACACACTTGAAGATACGGCTTTTGTAAGTTCAAGATCATATCCGTTCTTGGTCCCGTCCGCATCCATGGAAGTAAGAAGTATCTCACCTGCACCGAGTTTTTCGGCTTTGACAGCCCATTCCACGGCATCTATCCCCATGTCGACACGTCCGCCGTTTTTGTATATATTCCAGGATCCGCCGGTACTTTTTGCATCTATGGCAACAACCACACATTGCGACCCGAATTTTTCGGCAGCTTCCGAAATAATATTGGGATTCATGATAGCTGCGGAATTAACAGCAACTTTATCCGCACCCTCACGGAGTATCATCCTGAAATCATCTACAGACCTTATCCCGCCTCCGACAGTGAACGGAATAAAAACACATTCCGCGATGGCTCTGACAAGTTCCGCCTTGATCTCTCTGGAATCCGATGACGCAGTGATATCAAGAAAAACAAGTTCATCTGCACCGGCTTTGTCATACATTTTTGCCACTTCAACAGGATCTCCGGCATCTATTAAATTGAGAAATTTTGTTCCCTTAACAACTCTGCCTTTATCGACATCTAGACAGGGAATGATTCTTTTTGTAAGCATATTTACAGATCAATAAAGTTTTTAAGGATCTTAAGACCCACATCTGAACTTTTTTCGGGATGGAACTGGCAGGCAAATACATTATCCCTTTCTACCGCCGCATCAAACGTAAGGATATAATCACTTTGAGCTGCTACGTCATTTCGTTCATCAGCTTTGAGATAATATGAATGAACAAAATATACATATGAATCTTCAGGGATGCCCTTAAACAATCTTTTCTCTTTCGGAAAGCTGAGACTGTTCCAGCCGATCTGGGGGACTTTATATCCCTCAGTTGACGGAAATCTCAGTATCTTACCGGGAAGTACACCCAATCCATCAACACCCGGCGACTCTTCGGACGAATCAAACAACAGTTGAAGTCCCAGACATATCCCCAAAAAGGGTGTCCCTTTTTTAACGATCGACTTTATCACAGGGGTAAGCCCGTATTCATTCAGTTTTGCCATCGCATCGCCAAAAGCTCCGACACCGGGGAGGATTACTTTTTCAGCAGAAAGAAGGATCTCGTGGTCTCTGGTTATCTGTGCTTCTTTCCCAAGATGCACAATGGCTTTTTCGACGCTTTTGATATTTCCGGCATCGTAATCTATTACGGCGATCATTTATAAATCCTCTTCTGCTTCCAAAAGATCATCCAGCGGATGAAGTTCGTTAAATGCTTCCTGTTCATTTTCCGGGGCAGGCGGAGCATCCTCAGGCGGGGCTGCATCAGGCGGAGCAGCTACGGAAGGATCCGTGCCTTCAGGTGCAGGACCGGGTTCTCCTAATCCCTCGGCATTTTCAGGTGCTTCCGGGTTTTCACCCGAAGAAACGTTTTTACCCTGAATTGTGTATTGTCCACCGGAAACGATCTTTATCAGTTCTTCGGTATATGCTTCTGAATCTTCCATTGAATAAAGCATTAACGCTTCATCCCTGCTAATTCCGTATTCAGTACTCAGAATCTGCAGAATATTCTCATAGATAGGCTGTAATTCTTTATTTACGCCATATCTGTCTTCTTCGGTAAGAATATCATATAGGTGTACACCCTCGAGCAATGAATCGAGTGCCTGAGCAGGTTCATTCAAAAGAAGTCTGTTACGATACGAATCAAGCCTTCTTTGCATCAGCAATATCGTTTCGGCTTTCTTATACATAAGATAATCCGAATCATTAAGACGTTTTCCGTAAAGGTTATCATAAACGGTACGATAATCACCGTTAAAATATGCTCTTCTGGCCAGTAACTTATCGGAATGATCAGGAAGTATGTTACTGATGATAACTATGGCCGCAATTATCGAAGCGCAACATGCAACCAGAGCGATAAATGCCTTCTTTGAAAGAACGACCTTTCTGGGCTCTTTCGGTTTGGGTTCTTTTGGAGCTTTTTCTTTCTTGGGCTTTTTCTTTTTCTTGGAGTCCTCCTCGCCTTCGCCGCTTTCAGATTCCTCCGAACCTTCTTTAGCCTCTTCGTCTCCTCCCTTTTTGCCCTTCTTCTTTTTATCCTTCTTGGCTTTCTTTCCCTTTTTGCCTTTTCCCTGTTCGGCTTCGGCATTTTCGGCATCTATCTCGGCAAGAATATCTTCGTTGGAAACCTCGGCTACAATCTCCTCCTCTTCTTCAACTTCATCAAAGAGGAATGACATGATCTTGGCAAATAAGCCGTTCTTCTTTTTCTTTTCCGGAATCGAAGCAAGTTCAAGTTCCTTAAGCGCCTCTTCATCCGAAAGCGTATCTTCCGCGCCTTCTTCACCGGCTTCCTCGATCCCTGTCAGAATATCATCTATCTTATCGGGAGATGCTTCTATCGGTTGCTCACCGGGCTCTTCGGTTTCTTCTTCCGATTCATCCTTCTTCTTTTTCTTTTTTCCAAAAGGAAGTAATGCGGCAAGCGAGAATTTCTTTTTCTTTTTGCCTTTATCTTCCGTTTCTTCGCCTTCTTCGATGACTCCGCTCAGTTCAACAGGCAAACCTTCCGAAGCTTCTTCCGATGCCGTTTCATCAATTCCTTCAAGCAGCGAAAGAAGGTCCTCGTCACTTCCTTCTGTTGCAGCAAGTTTTTCAACATCGGACATTTCTTCAGGCGAAGTTTCACCCTCTGATCCCATGTCAATACCGCCAAGCATGGCCTCAAGATCATCCTGACTTAATTCTCCACCTTCCGAAGCATCTGCGCCTTCCGAGCCTTCGAGGTCAGCAGCGGCAAGCATAGCTTCCAGATCGTCCTGACTGGCGTCTTCTTCCAAATTGGAGTCTGATGAGCTATCGGAATCCACACCTGCTTCAGCAAGCATGGCTTCAAGATCATCCTGAGAATCAGATGAAGTATCGACATCTTCGCCGGCTTCTGCAAGCATAGCCTCCAGATCATCCTGAGTTTCGGAATCCGAAGTAATATCTTCTCCGGAAATAAGAGTTTCAATGTCATCTTGAGACAGATCGATGTTATCGGAAGATTCGTCATTGGGCAATCTGTCCGCAGGCATTTCAAAATCTTCGGCCGTTGTAGCTTCTGCAAGCATCTTTAACAGATCATCATCAGAAGATGCACCTTCTTCACCGGGTGTCCCATCCGGAGATGATTCATCTATTCCTTCAAGCATTGCAGCAAGATCATCCTGTGAGGCTGCTTCCTCGGCAGGTGCTTCTTCCACAGGTTCCTCGACAGGTATTTCTTCTGCGGCAGGTTCTTCTACTGCGGGCTCTTCAGCAGGTGCGGAAGCTCCCTCAGCGGCTGCGAACATAGCAGCTATATCATCAGGTGACATCTTCGCATTTGGATCTGAACCACCCATTCCTTCAAGCATTGCAGCGAGGTCATCCTGTGAGGCTGCTTCCTCGGCAGGTGCTTCTTCTGCAGGTTCCTCGACAGGTAATTCTTCTGCGGCAGGTTCTTCAATAGCGGGTTCCTCAACAGAAGGTTCTTCAAGACCTTCAAGCATCGCAGCAAGATCATCCTGTGAAAAAGTCTCCTCAGCAGGCATTTCGTCTGCAGAAGATATTTCTTCGGCAGCTGCTAACATCGCTTCTATATCCTCGGAAGAGATTTCAGGTTCCTGAGCAGGTTCCTCGACAGGTATTTCTTCTGCAACGGGTTCCTCAACAGAAGGCTCTTCAAGACCTTCAAGCATCGCCGAAAGGTCATCCTGTGTAGGCACTTCCCCAAGAGGTATTTCTTCTGCAGCGGGTTCCTCAGCAGAAGGTTCTTCAAGGCCTTCAAGCATTGCAGCAAGGTCATCCTGCGAAGGCATTTCTTCGACAGGCATTTCCGCCGCAAAGGTTTCTTCGGGAGATGGTATTTCTGCCGCAACTGGTATTTCTTCTGCAACAGATCCTTCAAGGGTCTGTTCTACTGCAGAAGAAGCCTCAAGATTATAGTTTTCCTCTATGCCGTCAAGCATAGACTCAAGATCGCTTTGTAACGGATCCGGTTCTTCGGGAACAGATTCAGCGATCGGTTCCTCTATGATCCCGGGTACACTTTCAAGCATATTTCCGATATCATCTTCCAAAGGCGCCTCGGCAGGTTTGACTTCCTCTGCAAAAGTCATTGGATTATCAAGAATATCAAGCATATCCGCCAGGACATCCTGATCAGGGAAAGTCAGATTATCACTTACGGGCTCGGATTCCAATGGATCCAAATAATCAGCATCCAACGATATCTCAGGTTCCGAAGAAAAGTCAGCAGAGGGCTCAACAGGAATATCCGGCGTTGGAGCAGGCTTCGCAGGTGTTTCAGGCGTTGGAGCAGGCTCCGCAGGTGTTTCAGGCGTTGAAGCAGGCTCCGCAGGTGTTTCAGGCGTTGGTGCCGGTTCGGCCAGCTCCATTCCCATCTCACGCATGACATCCTGCATGGTCCTTTCTTTCTTTGGCTCATCACCTATTACATTTTTAAGTAAATCATCAAGGTAGTTTTCTTCCGAAGCCATAAAATCTCCTAGAGGCTAATCTCGAAAAATACCCCGCAGAGATCTACGGGGTATAATAATTCATTAAATCTGTTGATCGATCATGCGTTTAAATGAACTTAACTAGTTCATCTACTGTACGTACGAGATTTCCGATCTCAGGTTTAGACAGCTGAGCATTTGCTCCAAGCGCCTCACCTTTCTTTCTCATTTCACCATTTACCAAAGATGAGAAAATGATGATCGGGATCTTTTCGGTTGCCGGATCGCTCTTAACAAGTTTGGTAAGACGATGGCCGTCCATGAGAGGCATCTCGATATCAGTGATGATACACTGAACATGCTCGTCAAGTGTACCCTTCTCTTTACACTCAGTAATGATATCATACGCTTCCTGACCATTCTGAGTATGGATAAGATTCGTGTATCCGGCTTTCTTGAGTGAGTCAACAATGAGCTTGTTAAGCAGGACCGAATCCTCAGCGATAAGGATAGGTACATCCGTACGGCTTCTTTCTCCGAGTTCAAGGATCTCCGAAACCTTAAGTCCGGTCTCGGGATTGATATCCGTAACTATCTTCTCGAAGTCTAGAATGATAACAAGGTTTCCGTCAAGTTTAACAATACCGGTTGAGATACTTTCATCGGCTGATGAAACCGTAGCACCGGGTTTTATGATATCCTGCCATGAAACCCTGTGGATCCCTTTAACTGTATCTACATGGAACGCAATATCAAGTTTATTGAAGTTGGTAATGATAAACAATCCGCCGGGTGTGCTTTCGCCACGCTGAAGACAGTTCTTCAAGTCGATAGCTGTGATCATGACATCTCTCGGCATGAATATCCCTTCTATGCTGGGATGTGAATTGGGAACAGGCGTAACAGGCTGATAAGGTATGATCTCCTTTATCTTGGCTACGTTGATTCCATATGCATTACCATCCAATTCAAACTGAAGTACCTCTAACTCGTTGGTACCATTTTCAAGTAATATCTTTGTATCCATCCACACACCTCGTTCTTTCTCAATAAATGAGAATTATTTATTCGCTATGGTAATTAATAAACCACACACAAGTCATTATATCATATCAATACAACTCAAACAACAATAAAATAGATAATTTAACTAATTGTATATACAATTTTTAAAATGTCATTCTTTGTAAAAAATCAACGGAAATTCCAGGCCCATAGAACTGAATTCGCCCATTTCGTTTTTGGAATCCTCTTCAAGATACAATCCCTCATCATGTATGTAGAGATTAAATCCGCCGGTACTTCCTTCATAATCGGCATGAACAACATCTTCTTCAACGGTATAAGTAAATGGCGTTTTTTCAAGGGGAATCATTTTTTTGAGTTCATCGATATTTACTTCATCCCTTATCATCTCTTCAACGCTCTTTCCCATAAGTATCTTGAGATAAGAATCTAAATTAGCCTCAGACACACCGTATTCATCGGCGATCTTCTTTTTGGTCAAAGCAGTTACGATCTTGATAACGGTTTCGATCATGGCATCGGGATCTTTAAGATCAACATATGCTGATCCGTTTACATCATCCGTGATCTCTATGACAAAATCGATCGTCAGCGGCAAAGGCGAAGATCCGCCAGCGACGCCCATGTATGACATTATGATATCCGCAACATCTATCTTGGCCCTGTAAACACCTGTCACGTCAGGTTTCATAAGGGCCTTGCATTCTTCTATCTTTGATTGGGCGTTTTCAAAGTTCCCATCATCCTTTATTACTTTCGAGAACTCCTCAATTGCCGTTTCATAATCCTCTTTCTCAAAAGCCTCGATCCCCGCATCATATGCGTTACGGGAATTATTCAGAATATTTATGTTTTTTACGATCTTATTGAATCTGCTGTTGTCTTCGAGGATCTCTTCGCCCAGAATATCAAACTGTTCCTGAACAAAATCGTATTCATATTTCTCGTTAACGAAACCCTCCTCAAGATCCTTACACCTATCAAGCATCAGATCCTGGACATCGAGCATTTCGCTTTCCTTTGAAAGAGAACCGTATAGATCAGCTACCTCTTCGATATTATCTTCTTCGATCGCTTTGTTGATCTTAAGGATCGGCCTGTTGAAATAATAAAAACAAAAAACACCGGCCCCCGCTAAAAGTAAAAAAAGCAGGACGATCAAAATGATCAAACCGGTTTTTTTCTTGGATCTTTTCAAAGTTTATCCTCCAAAACACTATTTGAAGATAACGGAATAACTTCCCGCTTCTCTCTTAACCTCAACAGAAAGGGAAGAAATATTATCCGCTTCGGAAGAAGGAAATTCACCGACCAAAACGACTTCTTCGTTTTCATCGGCAAGAAGATCTCTGGAATAAGTTCCGAGGTCGTTGACAAGAAGCGTCGTAAGCGCATTCTTGGTATTGCCGTTAAGCATGATCTTATATTTTACGTCCCCGTAAGGAATTTCCACCTTCATGTCACTTCCGGAGGTGTTTGAAAGTTTAAATCTGAGGATGATGAGCCTGTTGCCGTCCGTAGCATTCATAACAAAATATTCGGTAGGTGATTGCGGATAGAAATCCGTGATCTCATAGCCCACCGGCTCGATCGAAATACCGCTGAGTCCGAAGCACTCAACCAAAGAAGAAAAAGCTGACACAACGGTTTGATCTTCCGAAGTATTATCAACGACCGTTACATCCTGTACCTGATCCGCGGATGTATAGTTGTTTTCGGGAAGCTGCAACCCTGAAGAAGCTTCCGTTTCTTCCTGAAGCATATTTCCGTATTCTTCTTCGGAAACGGTAGTACCGTCTTCTACGATAGAATACTTTACCGGCTTTATCTTATCACCGTTCATCCTGTCGTAATGGAGCAGAACTTCCGTCGCATATTCAACGACCATCCCCTGTTCCTGTTCGGTAAGATCCGGGATCTCCGATTTTAACGCGGCACATCCGGTCAGGGAAACTAAAGCAAAACATAAAATTGTCGCCAATGATCTCTTTTTCATAAGGTTAGTCTAGCACAAATCCTCATTTGCGTAAATCTGTCTATAGACACTATGCCTTTTTTAACGTGAAATAAAAGCTTACTCCGTCGGGCCTGTTTTCAACGCCGTAGATCTGATCCATTTTTTCAACGATCGCTTTTACTATGCTCAATCCGACTCCGCTTCCGCCATATTCCCTGGTCCTGGCTTTGTCGACCTTATAAAACTTTTCCCAGATGCGCTCCAAAGATTCTTCGGGTATAGGATCTCCTGTATTAAACACCGACACTCTGATCTTTTCGGCATCCAGTTCTTCCGCTTTGATCTCTATCCTCATGTTTCCGGAAACATGATTCAGCGCATTACTGAAATAATTGTCCAATACTTCTTCGGCATAATATTCATCAGCCTTTACCAGCATCGGCTCGGACTGGTCAAAGATCAGTTCAACCCCCTTTTGCCTGCAACGGATCTCTGATGATGAAAGATAGTTTTTTATCAACGAAACAATATCAAATTCGTCTTCGGAAAAGTCCATGTCACCAAACTCAAGCTGATTAAGGTCGAGCATCTTTTTGACCATGATATTCATCTTTGAAGCTTCATCCATGATCACATCACAGTAAAAGTCTTTGGACTCTTCGTCTTTGTTAACGCTCTCTTTAAGCCCTTCCGCGTATCCCTGAATGAGCGCGATCGGAGTTTTGAGTTCATGAGAAACATTGGAAAGAAACTCGTTTCTCATTTTTTCGTTCCGTTCCTTTTCCTCTATGTCTTTTTGTAAACGGATATTATCTTCCCTGAGCTCGGAAACCGTAACTCTCCTGCTGATGATAAGGAATATGACCAAAAGAACAAATCCTATCGAGACAAGGATAAATGCAATGAGATTATTCGCAAGCCTTGCAGTCTGCTCTATGCTTCCAAGAGGGCTTCTTAAAAGAAAAAGATTTCCGTCGTCGAGCACACCCCACATATCGATATATTCAATGTCATTTCTCGAGTCTTTCGCAAGATACGCTTCATATTTTTCTGCGGATTTAAGAACAGCGGCTTCGTTATTCTTCTGGTCGAACAGATAGATCATAAGCTGTTTGGACATAAACTCATAATCGGGCCCGCTGGCCTTTATCGTTTCAGAATCCGAATCGACCATGACTATGGAAATATTATCGTTTTCTATTATCTTTTTAAAAGTGAGTTCAAATGAATCGGAATTAAGTTTACCTGCAGCCGAAGCCTCGTTAAGTTTGGAATAAGCTTCTATCATAGAACTGAGTTTTCTGTTTATAAAAAACTGTCTGGTAATCGTCCTGCCAAAAAGAAGCGCCAGAAAAACTATTAGCGCCATGAGGATTCCGGATATGAGCAGATACTTTTTTGAATAAGAAAGTCTGTGTTTCATAGGTCGATTTTATCACCATAATAATATAGGAGCAATATGAGCAGGGCCACAGGAGCAGAGATATCTGCTCATTATACGCACACAAAATCAGCCTCCGCAGCACGGAGACTGATTTCGCAAAAACTATAAAAGAGGATGTATTGAAAAAGAAATTACTCGTAGGGATGAATAGTCTTGATATTGCCGTTTTCGTCAATATCAAGTTTGGTATATTTTACGCATCTTTCATGCGTTACGCCACCGGAAAGCTCACAGTCATGATAGAAAAGATACCATTCGCCGTCTATCTGTACTACCGAATGATGTGTGGTCCATCCGAGTACGGGTTCCATTATCCTGCCCTTGTAAGTGAAGGGTCCGTCAGGTGAAGTTCCCTCGGCATAACAGATATAATGTGTGGTTCCGGTCGAATAGGAAAGATAATACTTTCCGTTATATTTATGCATCCACGGTCCTTCAAAATATCTTCTGTCTTCATCGGAAGCCTTTAAAGGTTCACCGTTTTCATCAAGTATCACGAGATGTTTGGGTTCCGAAATGAATCTGTCCATCGAAGGAGCGAATTCTGCGAACATGGGACCCAATGCCTTGTCATCGCCTGAAGGACGTTTTTCGTCCGGATTAAATGATCCCGACTGCCACATTTCAAGCTGTCCGCCCCAAAGTCCTCCGTAATAGCAATATATTCTGCCATCGTCATCCAGAAGCACCGCGGGATCTATACTGTAGCTTCCCTTGATCGGTTCCGGCTGAGGTTCAAAAGGGCCTGTAGGTGAATCGGAAGAAGCAACTCCTATCCTGAATATCCCGTCCTTATCCTTGGCAGGAAAAATCAGATAATACTTGCCGTTAACACATATAGCATCAGGAGCCCACATCTGGTTCTTTACCCAGGGTACATCATCCTGATGGAGCGCCAGTCCGTTATCAACGCATTCCGAATCAAGTTTATCCATCGACAGCACATGATAGTCTTCCATCATATACTGATCGCCGTTGTCATCGTCCGGAACGTCTCTTTCCACATCATGAGAGGGATAGATATAAATCTTTCCGTTAAAAACATGTGCAGACGGATCGGCAGTATAAATATGCTTTACAAGCGGTTTTCTTTCGTTTGCTCTTCTCATATACTCAACTTCTTAAAATCTTATGTTTAAATAATACGATGTGACTGCGATGTGCTTCTATAAAATTATTGCTAATTAACTACAAATAATTGCTGAAGCCGATTTTACCGAGTTTGTGTTCAAAAATGTTGATATTTTCGGCATTTCTCCAGTCGTTATGAGATCGTACACTCTTTACTTTTTTATTTTAAGGATATATATTAGTGTATACAAAGCAAATTTTGATAGTGTTTTTATCGCAAATATAATAAAAAAGTTTAAAAAATATGATCAAAAATCTTGAAGGAACAAAAGAAACCGTATATTTCGAAGGCAATACATTCTTGCTCTGCTATGACAATGTTGATTATGAAGAATATCCGATCCATTGGCATACTCCGATCGAGATCCTTATGCCGACAGAAGGTAAATACACTATCTATTGTGCCGAAAAAAGATATGATCTTCGTGTAAACGACGTCCTTATCATCGGACCGGGAGTTCTGCACAGGATGAATGCCGACAGCGGGCGCAGGATCATTTTCCAGTGCGGAATGACTCTTCTAAGCACGTTCAGCGATTTTGAATCATTTTTTTCCTTTCAGAATGCGCTTTTGATCACACCTGAAGAATTTCCGGATATTCACGGAGATGTTTCCAGACTTATGACAGAAATAAGGGACGAATACTTTTCGAATTCGCCCCTGAAGAATGCTTCTATATGTTCCAAATTGTTACAGATCCTTGTAATGGCCGGAAGAAGTTATGCTCACCAGCCCGATCGTTTTGCCGACATAAAACCCACGAAACAGGTTGAATACATCGATAAATTCATGAAGGTTTGCGAATACATCAACGCACACTGTACGGAGGATCTTTCTCTTGATTCCGTAGCAGAGATCGCAGGCTTTTCAAAATTCCATTTCAGTCGTCTATTCAAGGAATTTGCCAATGTTCCTTTCTATAAATATCTGAACAGCCGAAGGATTGATTATGCCGAAAAGCTTCTTATGGATCCCGGCATGAACGTCATGGAAGTCGCATCAAGATCAGGCTTTAATTCTCTTTCTGCCTTCATGCGCATGTTCAAGATAATCAAGGGTTGCACACCCACCGAATTCCGTAATCTTTACGAGAAAAAATAAAAAACTTTCACATCGGATTTTTCCCGTCCATGCCCTGCAGCGCAGTATGAGGGGTTGTCAATCCCTGATTATAGGTTACCATGGTATCGTCATAATAACCGTATGCGTCTGAAAAGCTCGAATCACGCCAAACGGTCCAGTTTTTCGGATCGGTGTCTTTATCATAACAGTGATATTTGACCAGTACGCTTACATCTATTGCAACCCATTCGTTATTCAGCCAGACACAGGTCACTTCATGATGGTTGTTTTCAACCGTAGTACATGGAATACCGTGATGTCTGCACATTATCGCCATGGCATTGCCATAGTCCCAGCATTGACCTACATGATTATAGTACATCCAAAGGTCGTCATTATCCCAGTCATTTTCAAGAGTTGCCCTTGATTTATTATCGTTCTTATCAACCCTATAGTTATCATAGGCTGTGTTTCGGGTAAGCCAGAGAGTGAATGCAAAAACCTTCACCTCATCGGTCCAATCATCATGAAGAACAATCTCATCGCTCAAGTCACACCATTCCTGTACATGATTGCAATGTCCGTCCGTTCCGCTGGTAGGATAAGTTATCGGATATTCCTTGGTTCCAACATACATATTAAGGCATGTCTTAGGCTTTAAGTTCCCCACAAGATCATTCCATTCGGCAATCCTTCTTTCAGTATCGATCATACCCTTTCGACAGGTCTTAACGTTCTTGCCGTCATAATACAGGTTCATGTCAACATGCGGTTTGTCTTCGCCTTCCAGGTATATGCTGAGAACATAGGCGTTTGACACATCCTTTATGGATTTACAGGCATCAGCCATATCAAAGTTTTGACTCTTGTCAGGTACCGCAACACCCAGATCGATATAATTCTCGCAATCATGGTACGATGCTATTCGCATAGCACCTGCGTTATAAGAAGAGGTATGTGTGTACATGGTATAAGTAACTTTACTGCCATTGGTCGTAGCTTTAAATCCTGCGAAGCCCTCAAAATCTATACTGGTTCCGTCCGGTGCCAATCCGCATTTAGCACTGTTGCCAAAATGATATAAATAAATGTCACCGCTTTGCACAACATCCTGCTTGGTATAGGCTCCATATTGAGCATCAATCTCACGAGGCGATGATGCCCCCGATAACATACACAAACATATGCTTATGACAGAAATAACACTAATGATCCTTCTTTTCATTTTCTATCCTCACATGTTCTTCAGAAAATCTATATATTCATCAAGTGATTCCAGCAGATCTTTTCTGCAATCATTTCCGGAAGATATCTCACCTCTTATTTCTGTCCAAAATTCCAAAGGCGATCCTGTATCATCCTGATCATCTTTACTCTCTTCCTCACCATTCTCAATGTTGGAAACATCGTCTATATCATCGTCCCTTTCTTCTTCCAAAGACCTGATCGATTCATCCAACCAATGATCATAACTTATGAAAGCCTGTAGGGTATCCATGGCATTTAGATCACATTCATCACTTGCCTTTTGGGCAAGGTTTTTTATGTATTTTTTTCTATAGTATTTATCAAACTGAACGCTCTCGATCAGGAAACTATTAAAGGCATTTTCCAATCTGATATCCGGATGTTCTTTTTCCTCCATGGTCCTTATCAAGCATAAAATGATATCGTCTTTTTTCCTCTCATCAAGGCAAACATCATGAGCCATTGTATTAGCGACCACATCAAAAGTATAAATAAAATCTGCAAGTTCGGAATCATCATTTTTTATGTCCTTGATGATCCTCTGTATTATATCATCATTGTTTATGTCCAAAGGATTGATCAACGGTCTGAACGATATCGGATCCGGCATGGTCAGGAGGATTTCCGTCAGATCTTCCTGTTCGTCTCTCAGATTATTATTGAACACAAAAGAGACCATCTTGGTTATCTTACGTTCATATTCTGAGAAAATATGCCTGACTTCGATCGTTGCGTCACGCGAATCCTCATAAAACTCTGCCTGTCTCATAAAGTGTTCACTGCCTTCTTTAAATCGGATCGGCAAAGAAGACCACACATCCCTGATATAACTCTTCACACAATCAAGCATGTTCTTATATTCGGTAACATTACCTTTGGCTTTGATAAATGCATGCCATAATTCCACTCTCGAAACATCTTCCATGATCCAAAAGACGATCTCCTTGTATAAAAGGGATGATCCGGGGATCAAGGAGAGATTTTCGCCAAAGAAGTTTTCTATCAACGCTCCCTGTTTGTTTTCATACAGATGATCAAAAACAGCTATAAGAGCATCGGTCGCAGAAGATGATATATCTCCGTCTTCCTCTAATGATTTATCTAAAAGATAAGACATGTTCTCATTAACCACACGACCGTTTGATCTGTCTGCTGCAATGAGCGAATGCTCTTTCAGGCGGTTCAGTTCTTCCTGCGTTATTTTTGTTTTCCTGAGAATCCGCACATAATGCGGGCGGTTAAAATATACGGAACTCATCTTGTAATACAAAATGATGATCACGATAATCCCAATAAGGAAATTTGCATAAAAGAAACCACTCCACCATAAATGATCAGAGAAAAAGCATGAAAGCGTCTGCATCAAAAGCGTAACAAAACCTACGCTTGATAGTCCTATAAAATTCATATGTCTGGGATAGACCAGAACATACTCGGTAAATCTTTCCCAATACACTGTTTCTTCTTTATCGGAAAGCAAACTCAAAAGTGATGTGGTTAAAAAGATCACCTGATAACTGATGGCAAGAAAAGTAAGATGCGTGTTCTTTTCAAAAAAGAACCAATCCCGCGAAAGTCCTGCATATACACTTCCAAAGCATATCAGGGTACCGACACAGCAAGCCAGAATTATCGCTATTATGATGGTCACCAATACATCCAATACAATTCTTCGTTTATCTTTTTTTGAGTAATTCATGTGTTTTATTTCACCTTTGAAGAAAATAAATAAGCTTTATATCACACGATAAGAATTAATCTTTCCTCCTATCTTTTTGTTGTCATCTTATATTTCAAATTACCAGCGGAACCACTTCTTTTTAACCAAATCGTCATCACTAAGGCAAATGATAAAAGCTGAGCTATGATCACACGAAAGATCATCATCTCATCCGTTCCCGTATCGGTTATAACATGAAGCAGATTAGTGGCAATACAGTTGTTGAAAAAATGATCGGCCATACCTGCATAGAGATTTCCGGTCATCCGGTACAGCAGCGCCCATTTAACCCCCATCAAGCCTGCAAGAATGGTATATCCTACACCAAGAACAAAAAAAGTTGCAACATTAATATTACCGTCGATCAGATTATGAAGTGGGGTTACTATATGCCATATTCCAAAGAGGATTGCCTGAAATAATACTGCAAATCTAAACGAATGGTCCGTCTCAATGATCTTATGGAACAACCCTCGGAACGTTCCTTCCTCCATGATCACATTTACAATATTAAAGAAAACGCACATAAGAATATAGCCGATACCGGTATGTATGGCTGCCTCACCGGTAAGAGAAAAACCGGTGGTAAAAAAACCGAAATGCGTATTCAAACCCTGATTCCTTAATAAGATGATCTCCACAATGTATGATATCAAAAACGAACAGAACGCGAGGATAAATCCGATCAAAACACCTTTCACGAACCCGGTCCTCGAAAAGCCTATATCCTCCCATCTCCAATCGAGAAGACGAAGAACAATAAAGATAACAAGAATACCAAAAAGCTTGTTTATACAGTTTTCCCCAAGAACCGTTTCATCCATTCGAAGCACGATCGCTTCAAATCCATGTACAAGAATCAAAACAGCAAATATGATCCAACATGATAGTGTTGTATGTTTACTGATCATTTCTTTCATTTATGTCATACCTCGAACTTGTATCCTATCCCCCAGATGGTCTTGATGTTATCACCGGCGGAGCCGAGTTTTGCACGGAGTTTTTTGACATGGGTGTCAATAGTTCTGGCATCACCGAAGTAATCATAGTTCCAGACCGAGTTCAGTATCTTTTCACGTGAAAGAGCCACACCGGTGTTTTCCATAAAGAAGACCAGAAGTTCAAACTCCTTGAAACTGAGTTCGATCTCTTTTTCTCCGACAAGAACGCGATGGGAAAGCTGATCGACCACTATTCCGCCGGCCTCGAGACGTTTGTCGGATTCTTCTCCGTTCGTCCTTCTTAATATCGCATTGACCCTTGCAACAAGGACCTTCGGGCTAAACGGTTTGGAAACAAATTCGTCAACACCAAGAGAAAAACTCAGCAATTCATCTTTTTCATCGGACTTTGCCGTGAGCATGATGACCGGTATCTTCGAGGTTTCCCTTATCTCCTTCAAAACCTCATAACCGTCCTTCTTAGGCATCATCACATCGAGTATGATAAGAGCAA
Source organism: Lachnospiraceae bacterium (assembly GCA_024682115.1). Lineage (GTDB taxonomy): Bacteria > Bacillota > Clostridia > Lachnospirales > Lachnospiraceae > JAILLW01. The sequence goes on along the minus strand of JAIKZO010000058.1, from coordinate 34,070 downwards.
GATCGGGATTCTCATAGAATACTTTGAGTGCTTCCTCGCCGTCCTGTGCTTCCAGAACCGAATGACCGTCATTCACAAGAAAATCCCTGACCAGTTTTCTCATTCTTGATTCATCGTCAACCACCAATATCTTCAAGTGCTTTCTCCCTTTCCTTCAGATCGGCTTCCCTGGCATTAAGTTCCTCCTCCCAGGAAGCGTATTCATTGATTATAGCCTCTTTGTAATTCAGGATGTTGGGATTATCCGATTTTATCGTTATCAGGAACATCAAAACAACCAGAACTACAAGAAATACATTTGCTATTATCGAGATCCTTAAGAAATCCTTTATCGATGCTTTCTTTCTTCTCGAAGGACGTATGTGCTCTCTGGCTATATGATCCCTGTTCTTATCAAGAAGGTCTTCTTTTTGAGCGCCGAAATTGATATAAAGCGGTATCGGCCGAAGGTCGTTTTCGTCAACTCCGGCTTCTATCACCTTGGTCCGCAGATACTTAAGGTATTCCCAACCTACCGGTGTGGCAAATACTTTTTCATCTATCATCTTGTCATAAACCGACTTCATCTGCGAAGGCCGCATAGCGCTTGTTCTTTCATCGAGATATTTAGCATTCTTGAGCTCTTTTTGTGCAAGCTTTGCATCATCAAAGGAACCGAAAAAATATCCTCCGACTATCAGATCAGATCTTTCAGCCATTTTTATCCTCTCCGTTATAAATCATTTTCACGATCTTAATGATCAGTCCGCAGAAACCTTAAGGCTTCTCAGATACTGTTTGGTCTCCGCACTGATACGGTTTGACTCGACGGATTTTCGTATTGTCATATTATGAGTCCACGCATCAAGTTTTTTATCTTCTATTATCGGTATTACCGCATCATACTGTTTTGCCAGTGCCGTCGCGAAATACCACGCTCTCATCATGTTTATGTAATATTCTTCGGATCTAATCTTCAGCACCATTTCAGGATACTTCATATCAAAATCATCATCCAGGAAATGTTCCATCAGCATCCCGACGGCAAACCTTACGGTATATGTGCTTTTTGACCTGATCCACTTTGAGATCGCTGCCAATAATTCCTTTTTGTGTTTTCCGAAGATCTTGGGCGACATCTGATCGCAGGTTGCCCAGTTATCAACATACGGCAAAAAAGCATCGACTCTTTTAAGACATTCTTCGTTATCCTTCATCAAAGACAGGATAAATGCATGAAGCTGGTTTTCATCAAATGTGTCATGTGGAAGCGAAGACAGGAAAAGATCTATATCCTTTTCTTTTGCATATCTTTTTGCCATGTTCCTTAATTCGGGAGTTCTGACTCCGATGACCGAGGCCGGATCTACAGTAGGGATAAGCTTTGCCTGAAAATCCCTGTATTTGGTATCCTGAAGCGCTTTCAACTCTTTTTTTATTTCGTCATTTATCATTTTCTTTCTCCGCCGTATCTGTGACCTGTTTTATCGATAAAATCAACTTTTCGGACTATTTCATTTTATTATCTTTATGACCATTCTTCAAGGATAAGACGAACATATACTTTGTTCTTTAAAATTGTACGATAATGTGTTAGCATAGTTATCGTCAGCACTATCAGACATAAGATTAATAAAGAAACGGAGAATAAACCTATGATGAAACTTGTACTTATCAGACACGGTGAAAGTGAATGGAACAAGCTTAATCTCTTCACCGGTTGGACAGATGTTGACCTTTCGGACAAAGGTCGTGAAGAAGCTAAGAATGCAGGAAAGATCCTTAAAGAGGAAGGCTATGATTTCGATGTATGCTACACCTCATACTTAAAGCGTGCCATCCATACATTAAACATCTGCCTTGACGAGATGGACAGAGCATGGCTTCCCGTCATCAAGTCTTGGAAGCTTAACGAACGTCATTATGGTGCCCTTCAGGGACTCAACAAGTCAGAGACAGCCGAGAAATACGGCGAGGAGCAGGTTAAGATCTGGAGACGTTCTTTCGATGTTAAGCCCCCCGCACTTGAAGAAAGCGATGAGCGCTCTGCAACAAAGATGGAAATGTTCAGAGATGTGGACAAGGCTCTTCTGCCTCCCAACGAATCTCTTGAAACCACAATAGAGAGAGTTGTTCCTTATTTCAATGACGTTATCAAAAAGGATATGGAAGCAGGTAAGCGTGTAGTGATAGCTGCTCACGGAAATTCGCTTCGTGCTCTCGTTAAGTATTTTGACGATATGTCTCCCGAAGAGATCATCGGAGTAAATATCCCCACAGCTGTTCCGCTCGTTTACGAGTTCGACGACAACTTCAAGGTTATCAAGCATTATTACCTCGGCGACCAGGAAGCTTTAAAAGCCAAGATGGATGCTGTTGCAAACCAGGGTAAGAAAGCCTGATCAAGTACGACTATATTAAAAGGATGGTCCTTTAGGGCCATCCTTTTTTGTTTGAAAAGATCATATAAGCAGATCATCTGATCTTCTGATATATACTGTATTCTTCGTCCACTATCTCATACAGCGGCATGAATTCACGGTCTGAGCCTTTGGTGGGCAGGAAGTAATGGCTCTGCATCCAGGGAACGGTCTGATAAACTCTCTCCGTCTTGGGAACCAGACATTTGTCCGGAGTCTCCTTAAGAGCGGCACTGTCTCCCACAGAAGCAATAACTATGGGACCCTCCATGACAGCAGCCAGATCCTTTCTGTCGGGAAGAGGCATAAGATATAAGGGAGCATTAAACCCGAATCTCACCGTGGATCTTCCCCAGGTTTTCTTAATACGCAAAAAACCGTTTTTGATATTATCTGAATTCAGATCTGCATCATCTGAAGTTATCTCTATTTTATCCGATGCCCAATCAGGTATCCTTATTGCTATCGTGAATTCTTTTTCGCTCTCGCATTCCGTTTTGAGAACGAAATTCCATCTTGAAGATTTGCTGTCGGCCGTCTCCTCAAAAAGCGTGTCAACAGGAGATCCTTTGTCATCGGATTGCAGTTCAATACAGCATTTTATTCCGTCGATCACTGTTTCCAGCCTTCCGGGAATGAACTGTCCGATAATGACCTTCTTTTTTTCTTCATCAGTATAGAATGTAAGTGCTGAATATATCGTCGAAGACTGTATCATCGTTCCGTGGCAGCACCAGAAATCATGTGTCCTGCTTCCCCATGTTTTTCTTGACCTGCTCTTCATGGGGAGGAAATAAGTAGGCATTCCCGTCATCGGGTTCTGCTGAGCCAGGAATCCGTTATAAATGCAACGCTCGATATAATCAAGGTATTCGCTCTCTCCCGTGAATCTGTATAGATAATCAGCTAGTCGTACCATGTTATAGACTGTGCAGAATTCCTGATTACGATCCGACATGTACTCCCCGAGTTTTCCTTTGGGGATCCAGAACTCTCCGGCATTCTGGCCGTTTGTAGCATAGGATTCCCGATCGAAAACGGCACATTTCCAAAACTTCTTTGCAAGCTCAAGGAATCTCTCCTCACCTGTAGCCAGGTACATGGCACAAAGTCCGTGGGACCAGGGAATGCTGGAATTTGAATGATTATCGGTAAGAGGATCTTCACCGTTTTCCAGTGCCTTGAACAGAACGGGATGATCATAAGCATGCATCAGTTCTTTATACTTATCATCAGAAGTAAGCAAATATGCTCTCGCCCAGATCTCAAGCATCCCTCCGGTTTCGCCAAGGTAGGTCGCTTCAGGGCACTTTTGTTCATTATCTTTCGTCCATGCCACATACCAGTCCGCAAGTTTTGAAAAAATGTCGAGTGCTTTTTCCGAGCCCGCAAACTCATAGGTATCGATCAGGCCCATTAGGAATTTATGCATTGTATATTGAGGCGACCAGATATATCTGTCGGTATGCCTGAGAATATACATATATTTCTGAGGAATAGGAGCTACCCATCCGTCATCACTCAGGCTCTGATATTCGGCGAGCTTATCAACGATATCGAAAAGTTTGGCCTCAAGTTCACGTGATCCTTCCTGATAAATGATCTTTGAAGATGCGCTCATCCAATGTCCGAGAAAATGTCCTCTAAGCTGGCACATAGGCGATTCCCAACCCCAGTGCAGATAAGTTGCCGAAGGATCGGGAGTTATCTGATTATTCTCAAGGATCACTCCTGCTTCAAGAGTATAGTTTTGTAATAAAGCCCTGCTGTCAAGCGAAAGGAGATATTCTCTGTCTACCTTCAGTCTGTTAAGGAAAATGCTGTTGACCAGCCTGCTTTTTCCGTTTTTGATCATTTCTGTTCCCCTCCGAAATATCTTTTTTCTTCTCTTTTCTTGACCGTTATGTGTAATAGGTCGGTCATATAAAAGATTATACTTCATCGATCATCAAACAGTAAACGAAATAATGCTTCATAAGATTGAAAAAAAACATGTTTTCTGTCAAAATAAATCTGATGAACGCAAAAAAGGAAAAACGAGGAACAATCAAAAAAAATCCCGCATGGGCAAAGCTGGATAATACGGCTTTGCTTTTTCCAGTGATCGCAAGTTCCGAAATGAGTAGCACATACAGGATAAGCGTTCTGCTCAAAGAAGAGATCGACGGGGATCTCCTTCAACAGGCTCAGGATATCCTGCTTCCTCAGTTTTTGCCTTTCCGCATGCGCCTGAAAACTGGTATATTCTGGTATTATTTTGAGGAAAATGATCGCAGATCTCCCAAAGTCACCGAAGAAAACTCTTTCCCAGGTACATATATAAACAAAAGCCGGAACAATCATTATATGTTCCGGGTTACATACTTCAAGAAACGTATAAATCTCGAAGTATTCCATGCACTTACAGACGGATACGGCGGTCTTCTCTTCTTAAAAGAACTCGTTTATCAGTATTTAAGACTTGCTCATCGCGACGTGTTTTCCGGCGAAAAAGACAGGCTTTCTCCCGGTGTTACTCTTGATATGGAAGACAGTTATCTCAAAAGCTTCAAAACGGCCAAAAGCCATGATGAAGCATATTGCGGCGGTAAAGCTGTAATAATAAAAGGCGAAAAACTTCCCAAAGGTGAGATCGGTGTAATGCACGGGTGCTTAAGGCTCGATGAGATCAAGGCTGCGGCAAAAAAACACGGCGTTACGATCAATCAGTTTCTGGTCGGTATATTCGTATACTCGATCTATGTCGAATACCTTAAAAGTTCCTCTTCCGACCGCCCCATAAACTGTTGCGTTCCGGTTGACTTAAGGTCCTTCTATGACTCTTCCACCGTAAAGAATTTCTTTGCGATGATCATGGCATCCTTCAGGCCCGAGGATAAAGAATACAGTCTTGACGATGTGCTCGCTATAGTAGCTAAGAGTCTTAAGGATCAGACAAACAAGGAAAACCTCGATACCATTCTTTCATATAATGTTTCAAACGAAAGAAACGTATTCTTACGACCGATCCCCTTATTCATAAAGAACATCGCGATAAGGAGTGTATATTACGCGACGGCCGATAAAACAACCGCCACGATGACCAATATCGGAGATGTTAAATTCAGGGAACCTTATGCTGAATATGTGGACCGCATATATGATATGCTCGCTCTTTCAAGGGGGCAGAATCTGAAAGGTGCGATAGTTTGTTGCAACGGGATCCTGACTGTCAACTTTACCACCAAACTGTCCGATGTTTCGATACAGAAAAGATTCTTCAGGATCATAGCTTCCGAAGGCGTTGATGTAATGCTTGAGACCAATGAGTTCATGGAGGATGAAGAATGAACAGATGTCCACAATGCAATATAACACTGTATCACAACGAAGAAGTATGTCCTCTATGCAGCTGTGTGACAGCCGAGGTATCTAAAGAAGAAGAGACCAGACTCAGCACGCTTTTCGGAGAAAGATCGTTTTATCCGAACACGAGAAAGAGGCAGCGTATCCTTCGTTTTGTCCTTAAGCTCGTACTCTTTATTTTTGTTGTTGCGGAGATCATCATGGTAACGATCAATTATATGACTCATGTGTCATATCCCTGGTCGCTCATCACCGGACTGTCTCTTATCTATATATATCTGTTCCTGGCATATTGGGTTACCTACGACTCCGGGTTCGCCGCAAAGGTCGGTTTCCAGCTTATGATCACAATGCTCTTTTTGCTCGGTATCGACTATGCTAACGGCATGCATGGATGGTCCCTCCAATGGGCCATACCCGGTATCATACTTCTTGGTGACGGAATAGTCTTTTTCCTTATGATACTTAACAAAAGCCGCTGGCAGAGTTATCTTCTGCTCCTGCTTTTGATGGCAATATGTTCTCTGACGATCCTGGGACTGTATTTCGCGGGTAAGATCGAAATGTTCCTTATGCCGCTGATCTGTTCCGGCGTTTCGTGTCTGTCCAGTTTCGGAGCCATTCTGTTCGGTGGAAAAACAGCCGAACATGAGTTAAAACGAAGGATTCACATTTAATGACTGATAACACAAATAACACCGGTCATGATCCGGTTTCAACAAAAGAAGATATAAGCCTTAGGGGAAAGACCGCCCGAAGGATAGTTAAAGTTGCCAATCACATGCCCGTTATCGGGACACTCAGAGTGAACGGCATACTTCAAAACCTGATAAGCGAGCATGAACATAAATGGCGCTTCCCGGACACTCTGAAAAATGACGTGGTCGATTTGGGAAAATTCAGGTTTGAACTTCTACGCAGAAATGATGACGAGACCAGAAAAGCCGTAAGAAAAGTGATTCTTCAGCTACACGGCGGCGGTTATTACGGCAAGCTCCATAATACATATCGTGCCGTAGCAACATATTACAACATCATTACGAACGGCTTCGATGTAGTAAGTCCTGATTACCGCGTAGCCCCCGGCGACCCCTATCCGGCCGCTTTGGAAGATGCCGTAGCAACATACAACTGGCTTCTTTCACAGGGATATCTATCCAAAAACATCATCATTTCCGGAGATTCGGCAGGTGGCGGACTCTCCCTTTGCCTTGTAATGTACTTAAGGGATCACGATCTTCCTCTCCCTGCCGGCATCATCACAATGTCCGCATGGACCGATCTTACAAAAAGTGGCGATTCCTACAGCGAAAACTTTGACTCCGACCCTGTTTTCGGTGGAACAAAGCACACTCTGGTATATAAAAAGGGATACTACGGAGATAACGATCCGCAAAATCCTTATATCTCCCCCATCTTCGGTTCGTTCAGGGATTTTCCTCCCATGCTCATGCAGGTAGGCGAATTGGAGATGCTGCTTGATGACACGGTCTTAGCTGCCGAAAAAGCTGAAAAAGAAGGGGTAAACGTGATCTCTCACACTTACCCCGGAATGTTTCATGTATTTCAATTAGGTCTGGAAGCCTTCCCTGAAGCAAAAGAAGCCTGGGAAGAAATACGATCCTTCATCGAAAAAATATACGAAAATGGAGCTAGCCGGACTCCGCAAACAGGTGCAGCAAGTCATGGGTTCAAGTGAAAAAAATTTTTAGAATAAATGGAGCTAGCCGGACTTGAACCGGTGACCTCTTGCATGCCATGCAAGCGTTCTCCCAACTGAACTATAGCCCCAGCTAAACTGTCACTTAAGCTTACTGTACAGATAACCCATAAGGTTCTCTCTTGTCGTGGACTTAAGTATATATCCGTCGGGTTTAAGTTCCATTACCCTTGCAACGGCTTCCTTGGTTCCATTACCCGTAAGGAATATAACCGGAATATTAGCGGTCGCAGGATCCTGCCTTAACATCTGAAGTACCTGGGGTCCGTCTACAACAGGCATCTCATAATCCAGCAGGATCAGATTTACCTTCTCCGATTCCTTCACCTTCAAGAGAAAACTTATCGCCTGCATACCTGCAGTCACAATATCTACCCTGTATACTTCCTTGATCCATTCCCTGACCATTTTGGCATAAGAAGGATCGTCATCAACGATAAGTATCCTCTTTTTCGAATTCGAAACCTCTTCTTCGGTAACATAAAATTCATCAACAAGATTTCCTAATTTTTCAAGGTCAACAGGTCTGTCTACCCATCTTGATTCACGACTTTGAGGAACGGCTTCGTTTATATCGTCTTTTTGCTGATAATCGCCTATGATTATCAGATTTCGGCCGCCTTCAACAACCATTCCGCACACATTGGATAAAACCTTGACCTTATGTATGTCTCCTCTGATATCTCCGGGAAGATAAACAATGAACAAAGGCGTAGTCGATGTAAAATCTCTGATAATATCATATTTCTCGGTAACAATATCAACATGGTAACCAAGGTCCTTAAGCTTGTTTTCAATGCCTTTGACCACCACGCTGTATTGATATAAAACTATAACTACGTTTTTAGATATCGTACCCATTGTCAAACCTCTTTTACCAAATTCGTATAGACTTTTTTATTTTAACACAAACCCCGGTACGTGAAAACGAATAAATTCCGGATCCGATCATCCGATCTTTTAATCTGCGCCCTTCTGAACAGCTTTCAGCGCATCCCGTTCGATATCAGGATCGTATGAAAGCATAGCCGGAATATCCATTTTTCTTATTCTTCTGTCTGTATAGTTCTTTGTCAGTTTTATGATAAGCGGTGTCAATGTTATCACGCCGATAAGGTTAGGAATCATCATAAGACCGTTAAAAGTATCCGAGATGTCCCAGGCGAGATTTGATTCCATGACCGCGCCAAAAACGACCAGTATGATAAATACAAATCTATAGAGCTTTGCGATCCTGACTCCAAAGAGATACTCAGTAACCTTTGCACCGTAATACGACCATCCCAAAACCGTCGTGAAAGCAAACAGTGTGATCGCCAATACCACAAACCATTCACCGGGTCTGCCGAGCGAATTTCCAAAGGCCTTGGCAACCAAGGTCGCATCATTTGTTCCTTCCGCGACAATACCTGTACCAAGGTCGATAGCTCCGGAACTTAAAACAACGACAGCAGTCATCGTGCAGATAAAGATGGTGTCAAGGAATACCTCCGCCATTCCCCACATTCCCTGTTTTACCGGTTCTCTGGCGCAACTGTTACTGTGAACCATTACGGAAGAACCGAGCCCTGCTTCATTTGAAAAAACACCTCTTTTGCATCCGTTCTTGATCGTATTAAATGCAAGTTGTATCGCGGTACCTGCCACACCGCCTTTAACCGCATCGGGGCCGAGCGCGAACCTGAATATGGAAGCGAAAACGGAAGGCAGCATCTTTATATGCAAAACTATGATCACAAGGCATCCCAGGATATAGATCACGCACATAAACGGAATGATCTTTTCGGATACGGCCGCAAGCCTTCTGAATCCTCCGAGTATGATGACAGCTGCGGCGATCATCAGAAACAGACCGATCGATATGTTTACCCGGGAGAAACCTAGCATCATTCCTTTGTCAACATCCGAAAAAAAGGTGGATTGGATGTTGATCGTGATCTTGTTTATCTGTCCCATATTTCCTATCCCAAAAGAAGCAAGGACGGTAAAAATACAGAACAGAACACCGAGAACTTTACCGATCTTCCTGCAGTGTTTTAAGGAGCCGAGTCCGTCTTCCAGATAATACATTGGGCCTCCGGACCATGCGCCTTCGGTATTTCTTCTCCTGTAATAGATACCCAGAACGTTTTCCGAATATTTGACCATCATACCGAAGAAAGCGGCTATCCACATCCAGAAAACAGCCCCCGGTCCGCCTACACAGATCGCGGTGGAAACTCCTGCAATATTACCGGTTCCTATCGTCGCGCCCAGAGCAGTACAAAAGGCTCTGTATTGAGATAACGCACCGGCATCGTTAATGATCCTCCCCTCGTTCCTTATCGTTCCGAAAGTTCGTCTGATCCAGTGTCTTATATGCGTTATCTGAAAAAATCCGGTTATCGCTGTACATATTAGCCCTGTTCCCAAAAGGAGAACAAGACCGAAAGTACCCCATGCAAATCCGTTTACCGCATCATTTATCCTAACAATCGTTTCCAAGAACTTTACCCTTTCATACCGATACGGCTAATCCCGAGCCAAAACTTCAAGTATCCCTTCATAATCAAAGTTACCGGCTTTTTCAATGATCAAATCATATTTTGCCTTCTCTTTATCAGGAATGGAATAATCCTTCAGTTCACCGAATATCTCATCTATCGCATCACAATCCATCGCTTCGGCCGCTTCCTTAAGCCCTTCATACACTCCCTTCATAAGAGAGTCGTCAGCTACCGGTTTTGTATTATCCCCTCGAATATCATCGGTTTTTCCTCCGTCATCTTCAAATATCTCTCTGAGAATATCTTTAAACTTCAGATAGTCTTTCATAAAAGGATCGTGATTTTCGCCTATATAATCCTTATCCGATGCTTTCCCGGCATCTTCGAGCAGCTGGGCTTTATCCGCAAGTTCTGAAGCACCGATCAGCCTGGCCGAGCTCTTAAGCGCATGGATCTTGATAGTATAGTTACTCCAATCCTCCGATGAAAAGAACTTCTCAAGTTCGGAGGACTTTACCGGAATCGAATCATAGAATATCTTAAGAACGGTCTTAAACGCATCTTCGGATCCGCTGTTCTTTATTGCTTCATCTGGGTCTATGCCTTCTATTCCTCTGTACCAAAGACCATCTTCCGTTCCATTGGCATTGACTGTTTCTACGGGCGAAGTAACATCATAGAAAGTGATCGGAGCACTTTCAGTTTCATCATCTTCATCATATCCGTGATCGTCGTTATTGCTTAATAGCATATCCTGAGAATGATCATCTACATAAGACCCAAGATTATATGATTTATTTGATTTTACAAAATACAAAATACCCAGAGTTCCGGGGCCGCAGTTTGAGGTGATCGCGGCTGAAGCCTGTTTGAAAATAACGTGCTCAAAATATGCGATCTTACTGATCTCTTCCTTTACCCACAGGAGTGTATCTATAGGCACATCAGCATATGTGATAAATACAATGTCCGGATCCGGAATGATATCGACAGGGAAAGCCTTATTGATATATTTCTTATAAGCACGCCTGGTCTTTCCGGTCCAGATTCCTCCTATACCCAATCTGTCGTTTTTGAATTTAAGGCATGGATGAAGATTAAGATTTCTTGCAAGCCGGTGAATACCCTGACTTATAAGACCCCTCCTTGCCATGTATTCCGTTGTGTCAATGACAAAGCTGCATTGAAGTCTTTCTCTTACATGCTCTAGTTCCTTTGTGATCTCTTCAACAGGCATATTCTGCTGGGCAAGTTTATGAGCTATAAGGACCATGATACCTGTAGCCGAAGAAATGCATCCGGAATTTATGACAGTAACATTTTCAAAAGATTTGGCTGCCTCTGTCGCTCTCTTAAGGTCTTCACTTAAACTCGTTGTAAGCGCGATATGAATGACGTGATGAGCTTTCCTGAGCACATCCGCGAAAAACTCGGTGTAATCTGATTCATCCGGCGGAGAAGAGATCGTCTTCTTTCCCTGATTCATATACCTTATAAGTTCATCCGCGCCCATCTGTTCCCCGTCTTTGAATATTCCTTCTTCCGTACGGATAAGGAACGGAATAACGGGAAGATTGATACGTTTGATCATGGAATCAGGCAGGTCACACATGCTAGAAGAAGTTATGATGACCGGAACCTTTCCCGAATATCCGACTAACGTATTGATATCTTCACGGTCTCCGGACATCTTGGCATCTTTGATGATCATTTTTTCGTTAGCTATATGCTTTATCAGTGTGGCTTCAAGAGCTTCTCCCGAAACAGGCTTAACAAGATATCCGTCAAATCCAGCGCGGTTATAAAGCTCTCTGTTATCACTGCCTGCATTAGCCGTCAGCACAACCACGGGTGAAGTCCTGTTTAATCCGCCTTCCTGATCTCTGATAAGATTAAGGCATTCTATACCGTCCATCTCGGGCATAAGATGATCCATAAGAATGGTATCGTAATGTCTTTTTAATGTCTTTTCCAGCGCTTCTTTACCGCTTAAAGCTTTATCAATGAACATTTCGGTCTCTGAAAGGAGTTTGCATTCCACCTCGAGGTTCATCTCGTTATCATCAACAATGAGTATACTTGCTTCAGGTGCCGTAAAGCTGCTCGTATACACGTTTCTTTTTATGCTTTGCTGATTATGGATATTGAGTTCGCCGATGCCGGTATTATTCGTGATCTGCTGTTTCAGTTCAACGGTAAACATCGATCCTTCGCCGTATACACTGTTAACTGAAACCGTACCGTTCATCAATTCAACTATCTGCTTAACGATACTGAGCCCCAGTCCGGTTCCTTCTATATACATGTTCTTTTCTTCATCGACTCTCTTAAACGCATCAAAAAGGAACGGAATAGCTTCTTTTTTGATACCCATCCCCGTATCGGAGATCGAAATACGTAAAATGACCGAGTCTCCGTCATTGTCATCACTTTCGATGTGAAGAGAAACAGAACCTTCCTGTGTATATTTGACCGCATTGTTAAGAAGGTTTATTATAACCTGCTTTATCCTGACTTCATCACCATACAGGACAGACGGAACTTCGGGATCGATACTGACATTAAATCCCAGCCCCTTATCATGCGCCCTTAACCAGATCATGTTAACGATCTCTGAAAGCATGTTCCCGACATTATAATCAACAGGTACGATATCCATGCTTCCTGCTTCCATCTTTGAAAAATCAAGAATATCATTAATGAGTGCAAGGAGCATTTTACCTGCCCCCTGGATACCGGAAGCATCTTTAACGATCTCTTCGGATGCCGTCTGGTCGCGCAATATGAGCTCGTTCAATCCAAGGATCGAGTTGATCGGAGTTCTAATCTCATGGCTCATGCTGGAGAAAAATCTGTTCTGAGCCCGGGTAAGATCCTCTGCTCTTTCAGCTTCTTTCTTTGCACGAAGATTTTCTTCTATAAAAAGCTGATTCTGGAACCATGCCATCGTAAGGCAGACAACCGCCACCAGAATGAGGGATATGAATGAATCAATATAAAAAACTTCCCTGGAATGAGTATGAACAAGCTCCGGATGATAATATCCGATCAGATAAAAAGCAGCGGATAAAGCCAACAGTAGGAAAAGAACAACAGCTTTGAGTTTTCCAGACAGTAACAACCCTACGTATACGAATATAAATATAACCCAAATAATACCGCCGCCTTCAACACCGCCTCCGAAGAAAAAAAGCGCGGGAAGAACTATCGCGACAAAACCGAGCGAAAGGATATTGACCGCCAGAGACATTTTATTCTTATACATACATATTACGGTAATAACCGGAATAAAAACTATCACGCCGGCCAGGGTGATTATCTCAAATATGTTTTCTCCGAAAACGATATCTCCGATAAGTGCTATTATCGCAGAAATAACGGCTATAAAAGAAATGTGCAGAAAAACACGTTCCTTTATCTCCCGTCCGGGATCTTTTATAGCAGCATAGATATCTTTTATCACTTTTCTTATCATGCCGTTTCACCTCCCTTTACGGAAGAAAGTTCCGGAAGAAGTTTCATCATTACTCTTTCGAAGTCGGCCGTATTTATAGGTTTTGCGATGAATCCGTCAAAACCTTCTTTAATGAACATCTCTTTAGCCCCTGATACGGCATTGGCAGTAAGTGCAATGACAATAACACTCCTGTTATGCTCCCCGGCTTCCTCTTTTATATGCTTCATGGCTTCCACTCCGTCCATTTCCGGCATCATATGATCCATGAAAACAACATCATAATTATCATTTTTAAATTTTTTGATTGATTCTTTTCCGCTTCCGGCCGTATCAATGATCATTTCATAATCTTTGAACAAACCTGTCGCCACTACGAGATTCATAGGTTCATCATCGACAACAAGCGCTTTGACATCTTTAAATACCGGTCTTACAGCTTCACCGGAAATGTCAAAATTATCAGCGTTAAGCCCTTCATTCAGGATCTTGAAGACCGGATATGCATAAAGAGGTTTCGGCATGATCATGACCCTGCTTCCAGGATTGGTCTTAAACCCGGATGATGCGGATACGGATACAACGATATCCCCTTTACTCAATTCATCGAAATACTCGGGATTATCTTCATATTCTTCCTGACCCATAAAGATATACTTAACGTTCAGTTTTTCTTCGAGTCTTTCGATCTCTTTAATCGTCTCGGCCGAGTAAAGCCGGACATGAAGCTTTGTTGCCAGATTACCTGCCATGGTGCGATAAAATTCGCGCACTTTCGGAACCTTGTATTTATCCGATCTGACATGGAAAAGAATATCCCCTTCATAGTCATTGGATAACACCAGACAGGGTTCGGGTTTTATGACTTTCTGAGGGATCGTAACACGCACTCTTGTACCGTTCCCTTTCTTGCTTTCTATCTTAACGAAACCTCCCATCCGATGGGCAAATCCGTATACGATGAAAAGTCCGAGTCCGATACCTCCGGTGCTGCGATTTCGTTTTTTGTTGACCTGATACATTCCTTCGGAGATAGCCTCTATGGCTCTTTGATCCATTCCTATTCCGGTATCGGTCATTTCAATACAAAGATTGATCCCGTAATCGGTCTCTTCCGAATACATTCTTACCAGGATTCCTCCGCGTTTGGTAAATTTGACCGCGTTTTCGAGAAGATGCCTGAAGATCTTATGGATCTTTTTAACATCACCGCGCATCATGGTAGGGACTTCGGGATCGATATCAACAATAAGTTCCAGAGCTTTGTTATATTCAATAAGCTTATATCCGGTGACAACATCATTAATAAGGGATGTACTCATATAATCTTCCTCTTCGAGCATCACCTTATTTCTTTTACATTCCGTATAATCCTGAACGTCTTCTATCTGATATGCGATCCTTATCCCGGCATTCTTTATGGAATATGCCTCGGATCCGGCGTTTCTTTTTATCATGAGTTCAGACATGCCGTTTACAACATTTACGGGTGTCCTGAGTTCATGAGAGATATTGGAAAGGAAGTCCTCCATATCGTTTTGGGTGGCTTCCATATCAGCGTTTTGCTGCTTAAGAAGATCGATCTGTTCAAGACGTGTGATAACACTCATTCTGCAGATCATATAGATGGAAAGAACGATCACAACCTGAAGCACGAGTCTCGATACATTTATCATGTCAAGCAAAAAGTTCTCGGGTCTGATAACGAAAAAGAACGCCATGATCATTACAAAGAAAAACTCGATCAGTATAAGATTCAAAGCATATAATCTGTCGTATAGCGAATACAGAACCAGCATTAAAGCCATGACTGAGCACACATCAAAAAAACTCGTTTCGTGTACACCATGAAAGAACGCAAGAAACATCCCGAAGAACAGGTATATCATTTCTCTGCTTTGTTCGTTCAGAAACTGACCGAAATGGATGACCCACATACCTATAGTACCGATGATCATAAGCGGAGTAACCCAAAACTCCCAGTTTTCCGACGCACTGTCAATTATGAGTCCTATTGCTGCTATCGTTATCATCGCAATGATAAAACGATGGATCTTATTTCTCCTCATTGATAGTTCCTTCCCGTTAAACTATTTGTCTTTCAGCAGTTCCGTAATCGAATCATAATCAAACATTCCTGCCGCGCTCTTAAGCTTCTCGTAAAGATCGACATCACTGTCCGGAATACGAAAATCGGCCATTTCTTCAAATACGCTCTCAAGCCTGTCGCAATCCATGTCTTCTGCCGCAGACCTTATTTCTTCAAACACCTCAGCCATAAGGATCGGATCGGCAAGAGGTTTGTCTTCGTTATTGCCACCCTTATCAAACAGTTTCGAAAGCGGCTCTTTGAACTTATGGAATTCCTCCATAAAGGTAGCATGGTTTTCGTCAATAAAGCCGATATCTTCACTCTTTCCGGCGTTTTCGAGTTCCTGTGCTATCTCTCCGAATTCAACGGCACCTATGAGTCTCGCTGAGCTCTTAAGTGCATGAACCTTTATCGTATAATTCTTTATATCTTTTTCTTTATAATAGTTTTCTATCTCATTACCTTTTTCATCCATCGATTCATAAAAGATCTTAAGGAGCGGCATATAAGCATCGACACTTCCGCTGTTAAGGATACCTGTCTTAACATCTATTCCTTCGTATTTGTCGAGTTCTTTAAGTTCGTCACTTAATGCTTCTTCATTATCATCGGATGAAATCTGATCAGCACTTACCATAACGATCTTGTCTTCAGGCAGATAATGAAGGAGCATATCTTCGAGTTTTTCCGAATCTATGGGTTTCGTAAGATAATCATCAAATCCGGCTTCTATATAAAACTCTCTGGCTCCGGAGATCGCATTTGCAGTAAGGCATACCGCAGGTGTTTCAAGATTGGGATTTTTTTCCTGTGCTCTCATTTCATGAAGCGTCTCAATACCGTCTTTTTCCGGCATCATATGGTCAAAGAAGATGATGTCATACTTCTTGTCATACGCAAGCGTAAGACCTTCAAAACCGTCGTTTGCGGTATCAACACATACCCGTGTTTGTTTTAACAGGCTCTTGAATACCATCAGGTTCATCGGATTATCATCGATAACAAGAACCTGCGCTTCGGGGGCTGTAAACTTTTCTTTATATTCCTTCCTTTCACCGACCAGATGTCTGTATGAAGACTCATAATCCCCGAGTTCTTCCCATTTGATGACTTCCTGTTCAAGGTCAAAGTAGAACTTCGAACCTTCTCCGTAAACACTCTTGACATTCAGGGTCGAACCCATAAGCTCCAAAAGCTTCAGGGTAATATTCATCCCAAGGCCGGTTCCTTCGATGTTTCGGTTACGTTTTTCCTCTATCCTGTCAAACTGTTCAAAGAGTCTTGAGATATCTTCCTCTTTGATCCCGATACCGGTATCCTCAACCATTACCTTAAGTACGATATGGTCATTATCCGAAGGGATGGCTTCGTATCCGAGTCTGAAGGTTATCGTGCCCTTTTCGGTATATTTAACGGCATTTGTAAGAATATTTGTAATGATCTGCTTTATCCTTATCTCATCGCCGTGAAGTACTTTCGGTATCTTCGGATCGATATCCAAGGCGATCAGGAGTCCCTTTTCATCGGCTCTGTTCTGTATCATGTTTACAAGGTCATTGACAACGGATGAAAGATCATAATCCACCGGAGTGATCTCCATCTTGCCTGCTTCGATCTTAGAGAAATCGAGAATATTGTTAACAAGACCAAGAAGCGTATTCCCGGCACTTCTTATGCTCTCCGAATATGCGACTATATTGGGATCCTCGCATTCGCGAAGTACCATTTCATTCATTCCGAGAACAGCATTTATGGGTGTTCTGATCTCATGAGACATGTTGGCAAGGAATGAGCTTTTAGCCTTTGTTGCCTCCTCGGCTATGGCCTTTTCAACTTCGAGTTCCTGTACCATCGCTTTTTCGTAATGGATACAGTTTTCCTTATGGTTGAAGCCGTTGTAAATAGCCGTTGCCATCTGGTAACAGCTCTCATAACCGCAGCATGTACAGTCTATCTTTCTTGATGCTTCATCAAGCTTGTTCATGCTGACATATATTTCTTCCAGATCTTTACCCTGCGGAAAGTCATATCTGCATTCGGAGGATCTGTCAGTATAACCCCTTAAATAATCGTTAAGATCAAGATCCCTGAACTGGAGATTATAGTTCTTCAATCGCTCTTCGGGAGGATCGGGCCTTGACCAGGCATCTCCGCTTGTCTCTTTTTTTGACTTTTCCCTGATATTGAGCAGGGCATAAAGAGCATCATCGGTCTTAGATTTTTCGGGATTTACAGCGGTTCCGCATATACATCCCTTTTCGCAGTTAAGAGCATCGATAAAAAGGAACGGCGTCTTGTCTTCTTTGATCCTGTCTTTGTTCTGGTGCAGCCATTCATAAAGATGTCGTTCGCCTTCTATCTGGCGAATATAAACATGGTCTCCAAGGAACCATTTAACGTTCTCGGCCAAGCCGCCCGGAGTCGGATAAAAAGACCCGAGACCGTATTCTATCTCGCTGTTTACGGACGGTCCTTTTATATCATGTTCCTTCACATACTTCATAAGATGTTCAAAAGTTACATTGTATTGAACCAGACCGGAGTTATGCGGATCTTCGATCTCAAGTTTTTTTGCGATACAGGGGCTGATAAATGCGAATTTATCCGTTATCCCCATTTCTTTTCTCGCATATACCGCAGCGCACATCAAAGGGCTCTGTACGGGAAAAAGCTTCGGGATAAGCTCGGGAAGATATCTTTCTATGTAAGAAACAAGTGCCGGACAGGGTTGCGATATTCCTCCAAGAAAATCGTACTTTTCTATATAGTTAAGATATCCCCATGTAGTAATGTCCGCACCGAACGAAACACTGATGATCCTGTTAATACCAAGCTGTTTCAATCCTCCGAGAACACTTTCATAGTCATCGGGATAATTAGCCTTAAATGCAGGCGCCAGCAGCAGGGAAATGTTTTCACCTTTTTTAAGATCATCAAAAAATCTTTCGGTGTCATCAAGGTATTCCCTTGCGCCGTGAACACAGACATCGATACAGCTTCCGCAGCCTACGCATTTGTTTCCGTCAACATCGATCCTGGCCTTTCCGTTTTCTTCCTTTGAGATACAGGCGCCTATCGCACTGCAGACTTTGATGCACTTATTACATCCGATACAATTGTCATTGGTATAAACAATGCTTTTTTCCATTTCTGCTTCTCCGGTGATCAGATATCAGGCTATATTCCCGATCATTTATCATTGTTATTCAGAAGGGAAAGTATCCCATCATAATCATAATTCCAGGTCGCTTCCTTCAACCCGGTATAAAGTTCCTCTTCTTCTTTCGGGATGCTGTATTCATCCATTTCCTTAAATATGTTTTCAAGGCGGTCACAATCCATATCATCCGCCGCGGATCTTATTTCTTCATAAACATTACTCAATAGTTCGGGATCCGCAACAGGTCTTTCAGCCTGCTCTTTACCGCAGTCGAACAATCCTGCAAGAAGTTCCCCGAACTCAAGATAATGATCAAGGAATTCACGGTTATGCTCACGGATATATCCGAAATCACCTGCTTTTCCGGCATCCTCAAGTTTTTGGGCTTCTTCTCCGAAAGCGGCGGCACCTACGATCCTTGCGGAACTCTTAAGTGCATGTACTTTTATCGTATATTCCTCATAGGAATCCGATCCGAAAAGATCCGATAACATCTTATGAGTATGGTTTATCGAATTAAAGAACATTTTTAAGACATTGTTATACAGTTCCGGGCTTCCGTTATTGTTAAGACCCGCTTTTACATCTATAAGATCTCCGTCGATCGCTATGAGTTCTTCGGGGATATCTTCTTCGGTAAATTTTTTCTTTTCTTCTCCGGTCGCCTCTTTGATCTTTTCGATCTTATCTTCCGGAATATACTGAAGGAGCATTTGCTCAAGTTTGTCAGAATCTACGGGCTTTGTCAGATAATCATCAAAGCCTGCTTCGATATACTGTTCTCTTGCACCGGAGATCGCATTTGCGGTTAGGCAGACATAAGGAGTCGAAATGTTAGGATTATCGTTTTCTTTTCGTATTTCACGAAGCGTTTCGATACCGTCTTTTTCAGGCATCATATGATCAAGGAAGATCAGATCATATTTTTTGTTCCGTGTAAGAACGATACCGTTATCTCCGTTATCAGCTGTATCGATCTTTATCTTTGTTCTCTTTAAGAGGCTGGTGAATACGACAAGGTTCATCGGATTATCATCAACCACAAGTATCTGAGCCTTTTCGGCAGTGAATTTCTGTTTATATGTGCCCTGTTTTTCGATGTGCTGCCGGTAAGATGCTTCATAATCTCCGAGCGGTTCCCATGAATTGACTTTCTGCTTAAGTGAAAAACCGAAAACAGAACCTTTCCCGTACGCACTGGTCACTTCCAAAGATGATCCCATCAATGACAACAGGCTCTGAGTAATGTTCATCCCGAGTCCCGTACCCTCTATGTTACGGTTACGTTTTTCTTCTATGCGCTCGAATTTAGAAAACAGTTTATGGATATCTTCCTGCTTTATACCGATACCCGTGTCTTTCACGGATACTTTAAGCAAAATGTTCTCATCATCATTTTCAATGTGTTCATATCCCATTGAAAACCTTACGGTTCCTTTTTCCGTATATTTCACGGCATTTGTTAATATGTTGGTGATGACCTGTTTTATGCGGACCTCATCTCCGTTTAAAGATCTGGGGATATCTTTGTCAAAATAAAGTTCAAGATCGAGATGTTTGCTTTCCGCACGAACCTGGATCATGTTCACGAGATCGTTTATTACGGATGACAGATCATAATCCACAGGTAATATCTCTATCTTTCCGGCTTCTATCTTGGAAAAATCAAGGACATCATTGATAATACCAAGTAATGAAGATCCCGCACTCTTGATATTCTCGGAATAGCCGAGTATGGAATCATCATCAGACTCTCTGAGTATAATCTCGTTCATCCCGAGGATCGCATTTATAGGTGTTCGTATTTCATGAGACATATTTGAAAGGAATGAAGTCTTGGCCTCGTTTGCGGCCATGGCGCGTTCAGTCCTTACGGCAGATTCTCTGATCTTTCTGCTCTTCTTTTCCGAAGCCCCGAGCAGAATAAAGAAAACAGCGATGATTATAACTGAGATAAAAATGGTTATCACAAGCGGGATACGAAGAGCGGCAAAATCATCCGTTGCATCGATAACGGATACACATGTCCAGCCGGTACTTAACGGCATAACATAGATCATGTAATCGCGATTTGCATATTCAAGATAGAAATATCCGTCTTCGACCGTGTTGATCTTATTCCAGATAGATACGGAAAGCGGATCTGTTCCGTCATTGATCGTGGTTCCGATAAGATGCATGTCGGAATGAGAAATGATCGTCCCATGGCTGTTAACAATGAACTCCGCAAAAGCATCGTTTCTGGCCACACGTTCTTCCACTACTTCCTGAAGTGTATCCATCGAAACATCTATTCCGACAACGCTTTCGTTATCGCAAAGCGTCTTTACTATGGCTATCATTACGGTTCCGGTATCAAGATCCACATATGGATCTACTATAACGATCTCGCCATGTCCGGCCATGGCTTCCGTATACCAGGGTCTTACGGTAGGATTATAGCCTTCGCCGGGATCCCAACCGGATCCGTCCATATATTCTCCCCTGAAATATCCGTAGATCCCCGTTGTATTGACTATGAGCGATTCCCCTACAGCTCTGGTTTCTTCGGTCAGATAATCAAGTATCTCTTCCTGGGATCTGTCTTCTGCGAGCAAAATATCAAGTGTGTGTCCGGCAAGAATAAGGGTATCCATACTGGACAGAAGACGTTTATCAATAAGATCTGATGATTCTATAGCGTTTATCTTACCTTCGTTGATGATATTATCCCTGGTCTCGAAATAGATCATCCTGTAATAGATAAAAACCACGCATACGAAAAAAGCTGTAATAAGAACATACAGCAATATCTTCCAAATGGCCGGTCTGATATTGGAATTTTCAGATCCGTTCAGATCTTCGATTTTGTTTTTTCTGTTCTCATCCATAGGGACAGATTCTTAATACTACGATATCCTGATATCGGTAAGCGCGACCTGATCTCCGGTCAATGCCGCACAGATCTCACCGGAAGCATCATTGACAGTTGTTATGTTCTCAAGAGATATGCCGAGATTCTCGGTAATGATCGAATACCGGTTTCCTTTTTTTCTGAAAACAACCTTGCATTCGATGCCTTCCCTGTTGATCCTCTTCCATTCCTCCCAACCCGGGAACGATTCTTTTCTCTTCATGATAAATCGGTTTTCGGCAAAATCATTTTCTATATTGCTTTCGCCGTTGATCTTTATCATCGCATATTCCCTGTAGTTACTGCCGCCAACCGTATTGTCGTCTGAACTGAACAGAACAACATAAGGGCAATGCCATACAAGAGTAGCAGAAGGAAGGCTCATGGAATGAAATCTGAGCATCATCCCGTCTTTGACCGGCGTTCCGATCGTCGAAACATTACGGGGACGATCGATCTGAATATTCGGGATATCCGATTCAAGTCTGTCTGTATAAACATCCGAGCTCGCGATCCTCGGAATATCCTCTTCACGTGTCATTTCGCCGGTCTGTTCAATCCTTATACCTGAAATATTGCAGTTTTCACCGGTAAGACCTATATAAGCCGAAACCGAAACCGACGGAAGCGCGGCTACAACTTCAACCGTATGGTCCCTGCTTTCCAATATAAGTTTTATATGATCTTCATACCTGGAAGCCACGATGGAATAAGCCTGTTTTTTGTTCTTCATGCGATCGATGAGTCTTTCATCAGTTTCAACATGTTCGTCAACACTGACTTCCATATTCTTGGCACCGGTCCGAATGCTGTGACCGTCAAACCAAAGTTCGCCGTATTCCAGATATTTATAAGCCTTTATAGCCTTTTCGTTGCTGTGAACTCTTCTGTCAAATGAATCAAACAGAATGATGGAAGGCGCACTGAATCCGTCTCCTTTAATATCTGTAGGAGAATAATTAAAGCTTATCTTTGAAACATTGTTGGTGATCTCTATTCCTTTCGTGATATTATCCCTGTATTTTCCGCAGGTGATCTGGGTCTCCACAGTGACATCATCGAGTCCGAGTCCCTCGTTCTCTAATGAATCCATGATCTTGACCATGATATCGGCGATCTCCGGATCATATTTTCCTTCGGATTCCTTGATAAGTTCCTCTCTGACAAATGCCGAAGGAAGCGGATCTCTTGTCCTCGTTTTTCTTGTCATTTCAACATATGCTTCGGCTACGGCTATTATCCTTGCCGCCTCGGGGATTTCTTTGCCCGAAAGTCCTTCAGGATATCCGGTGCCGTCATATCTTTCATTGCTGTATCTGGCAGCCTCGCCAAGATAGGGATATTCGTTTATATTGGATAATATCTCCTCACTTATGGCAGGGCTTTGTTTTATCATCTCTTCTTCTTCGGCAGTAAGATAATCGGTCTTCCCGATAACATCATCCGGAAGCGCAACCTTACCGACATCGTGAAGCAGGGCCGCATAATATATCTCGTTACATTCTTCTTCATTCTTGCCAAGCTCTTTTGCCAATCTTTTGGATACAACAGCCACCCTCATTGAATATCCTTTTGAAAAAGGATCTTTATATTCGGCTGCCGTAACAAAAGCCGTGGCTGTCTGATCAAAAAGTCTCCTCATACTCTTTCGTTCCGCTTTAAGGCCTTCCATCTCGATCTTATGCATCCTGACAACCTCGTCATTTATATCAAGATAGGTAAAGACATAAAGAGAGATCGAAACCAGCACCATCGACATATTGACTATGGACAGACCATAGGTAAAGATCTGGATGATCCCGACGATGATCGGAACAAATATATATAATGCATGAGCGATATTGATAAATCGGCTGAAACTTTTCCTGTATTGGCAGATGACCGTAAACTGGATCAAAGGACATATAACGGGAACAATGTAGCATAATAGGAATCCCGGTCCTCTGAAATACTTATTCTGTTCATCAAACGAATAGATCAGGCCGGTAAATTGCGAGATAACGACAAGCATCATGCCCATTAAAGACATGATGCTAACAGTTTTAAGCCTCACGGGAAGCTTTTCAACTGCTTTTTCGCTCAAAAGGAGATCGCAAAGATACATGTTAAAGCCAAGGACGATACCGCTGGTCAGGAAAAAAACCATAAAGTTAGAAACCCTGACAAGTATATAGGCTTTCCGGCTCACATCTCCGGAATAGATATATGCCATGCGGTCAAAGAACAGTAAAAACGTGGCAATCAACTCCATCAGGATAAGTATCCATTTCCTTTTAGTCGGAAGGAACCTGGTGAAGAAAAGCATGATCGCCATTGTCGCGCAGGCCGCACATAGAGCCAGCATGATATTCATTTGATGATCTCTGATAAAATCAAACATCCTAAATCCTCATTTTGCCGTCGACGCTAAAGTCCCGACTTATCTGTGAATAAGGAAAAACTCTTTCAGCTTTTCAAGTAATTCTTCGCGTTTGATAGTTTTTAAGAAATACCCTTCGGGATGAAGCGCTTTAACCGCCATAACGCTTTCCTTATCCCCTTTTCCGGTAAGAAAGATCACGGGGATAGAACTGGTATCCGCATCGTTCCTTAACATTTCAAGCACCTGCGGTCCGCCCGTGATTGGCATTTCGTGGTCAAGTAAGATAAGATCGACTCTATTCTTTCCGAGCCATTTTATCGCCTGGAGTCCCGAATTAGCCATTGATACCTTATATGTATCCTTGAGCCACTCTCTGACTATAGACAGATACTGCGGATCATCGTCAACAACAAGGATACTCTTCTTGAATTCTCCCAGAGCGATCTTCTTATAATATTCGGAAATCTCCTCAACATATTCGGCGTTATCTATGGGTCTGGCAAATGTCCTGTAAACAAGTTCAGGCGGAATATGTTCGCATACTTTAGGGATATCTCTCTGATCGCCGATGATCATGATCTGTATCCCCTTATCTTCAAGCTTTTCGGTTATAAAATGAAGTACAGATTCATTGGGTATCATCTCGTCTTCCATATACAGGGCGATCAGCGTTACGTTTTCCATATTCGCATTGATATCATTGACGGTACAGGGAACAAACTTGCATTCCACATCAGCGGACTGTGCTTTTTGAGTAAGCACGCGCACCATGAATGTTTCTTTCTCACCGATAACGATCATCTGTTCTTTTACCATCCGTAAATCCTCCATAAAATCAACTGTTCAACAGTTCTTCCATTTTATCCCAATCAAAGTTTTTAAGCATCCCGGAAAGCTTTGCGACCTTCTCTTCATCTTCTTCGGGCAGAGAATAATTCTCAAGCTGTCCCAATATCATTTCAACGGAATCATAATCCATCTGAGGAACGACATCGCGAAGCGTATCATACGCATCCTTAAGTTCCTCTTCGGATATGACTTCTTTTTCAGTATCCTTCTTTTCTTCCGTATTCTTTAACCTCTTGAGTTTTTCCTTGAACTCATTATATTCATTCAGGAACAGATTGTTGTTTTCTCTGATAAATGCAATATCATCCTTGTTTCCGGCTTCTTCAAGTTCGGC
The DNA here is from genome assembly GCA_024682115.1 of Lachnospiraceae bacterium. Lineage (GTDB taxonomy): Bacteria > Bacillota > Clostridia > Lachnospirales > Lachnospiraceae > JAILLW01. The sequence continues at coordinate 8,976 of JAIKZO010000058.1, read as the reverse complement.
GGCCAGTTTTGAAAGATCATTTGCGCCGATGATCCTGGCGGAAGTCTTAAGAGCATGGACTTTGATCGTATAGAACCTGAAATTATCGCTCTCATATGCTTCTTTGAGAACCCTGGTATTATCATCGATGGTATCAAGGAACAGGTTGAGAGAGAAGACATAGCTTCCTGCTCCACCTGAATTCTCTATTCCGTCTTCGGTATTGATACCCTCGACTTCTTTTACCCAAAGCATATCTTCCGGAAGTTCCGTGATTATCTCTATGGCATCTGCAGCCTCGGGTTTTTCCATCATCTCTTCGGGAAGATGGCGCATTATTGCCTTTTCAAGAGTTTCACTGTCTATCGGCTTTGACAGATAACCGTTAAATCCTTTCGATACATAGAAATCTTCCCCGAATGTCGAATTCGCGGTAAGGGCATATACGGGAAGATCCTTATCGGTCTCACGTATCTTAGCAACAGTCTCGATCCCGTCCATGCCGGGCATCATGTGATCAAGGAGAACCACATCGAACTTGCTGTTTTTGATCTTTTCAAGACACTCTTCTCCGCTGGAAGCGGTGGTGACAAAAACTCTTGTCGCTTTGAGCAGGCCTTTAATGACACCCAGGTTCATGGGATTATCATCCACAACAAGGACATCCGCATCGGGTGCGATGAACTGAGGAACATAAGGCCCTTTCACATTTTCGGCTTCCTGCTCGATAAACAGACCAATGGGCGTATCATCAACGATCTTCTGTTTTAACGTAAGGATAAACTCGGAGCCTTCTCCGTAAACGCTTTCACATGTGAGATCTCCGTTCATCAGTTCCGCAAATTTCTTGGAAATATCCAGTCCGAGACCTGTTCCCTGGATACCGCTGTTCTTTTCTTCTTCCAGTCTTTCATAGGCACTGAAGAGCTTGCCCATATCCTCTTCCCTGATACCCATGCCTGTATCTTTGACCGATATTCGAAGATCGCATTCGTCATTTGTCCTTGCGGTCATGGAAACACTGAGGATGAATCCGCCGACTTGAGTGTATTTCACGGCATTTGTCAGCAGATTAAGTATTATCTGCTTTATCTTTCCCTCGTCTCCGTATAGCCGTTTCGGTAATACTTCATCAACAACCACATCAAAAGTAAGACCCTTTTGTGTGCTCCTTACCCGGATCATCGACGCAATCGACCTTAACATATCCTGGACATCGTACCCCTGCTCTACAAGATGCATTTTCCCGGATTCTATCTTCGAGATATCAAGCAGGTCGTTTATAAGTCCGAGAAGTGTTTCCGACGCATTCCTGATATCAAACGCATAGTTCATCATGGACATGAAATAGCTCTTGGGCACTCCGGTAGGGTCTTCCCTCATAGTCATCTCATTCATTCCCATTATCGTATTGATGGGCGTTCTTATCTCGTGAGACATATTGGCGAGGAATCTGGATTTTGCGGTATTGGCTCTTTCCGCTTCTTCTTTGGCATTCCTGATCTCGGCATACTGTTTGCTGATGACGGTCCCTTTAAGGATACGCCATACCAGGAGCGCAACGCCGATCGAAAGGACAGCCAGAGTGGCAATCCTTACTATGAGAAGTTCGGCAAATCTGGGCGTTTTCGAAATGCCGAATGCCTTTTCCTCAATAACGAAACCGGAATTCTTATCAAGTATCTGAAGATGGAGCACATAATCACCGTATCCAAGATCGGTATACTCCAGCGGAGACAGCTTGCTCTGCACGCTGGTAACACCTTCATCCTTTGCGCCTTCAAGATAAACACGTACCAACGGATCGGTGAGCGTATAATCAAGAATGGAAGGCGTTATCTGAATTCTTCCCTGCGCCGCCGGTAACGAATAATTACCGTTTGCATCGGGCATGATCAGTTCGTTATTACAATAAAGAGATCTGATGAACATTTTGACGTATGTATCGCGATCGTAATAATGGTCGATATTCACGACACTTACACCGGTTCTCTGAGCAATATAAAGATTTCCTTCATCATCCAGATCACTCGAAGAATTATCAGTAGGAATGCCGTCAAGTCCGTTAGACAGGGAATAAAGCCTGTAAGCCGTGATATCATCGTCGAGCATATCTTTACCGCTGACACAGTAAACACCCTGTGATGAAAGGATCCATCTGTTGCCGAGTTTATCGGCGAAAATATCGAAGTTATTGTTATACGGGAAGGTTTCTATATTGGTGATTGCACCCTCCCTCATATATTCGATCGAATTGGATGTAATTATCCAGTAGCATCCAAAGATTATGTCCTTTTTTATCTTTACGATAACGTCACTCGTAAGGCCGTTATCCCGACCTATCTTCATGACATTATCGCCTTTTATCATATATATGCCGTCTCCGTCGGTACCGGCATACAAAACGCCGTTTCCTCCTTCTTCGACAGTAAGGAATACGGTATTGCTGATACTATCCGATGCGCCGACAGCTCTTACGATCAAACCGTTTTTGATCACATTTAGGCCACCGTTTGTGCCTATGAGTACTGATCCGTCCGAAGCGATCCTGATACAGTTTATCTGATTACTTAACATACCATCTTTATCGGTATATTTTCTTATTACGCCTTTATCCGTATAGCAGACCAGTCCGCAATCCTTGGAATATGTTCCTATCCAAAGATTATTCTCGCTGTCCCTGGCGATACAGCGTATCTTTATTTCTGCCAGAAAATTCGTCAGATCATTTGTTATCGATCTGTGGCTGCTTTCTTCAAGGATACTGAGTCCCTTGTCAGTGCCGATATAAAGCTGCTCTTTATAAAGACATGTGGAATTGACAGCACCGTCAGCGATTCCGGCACCGGAAGGGATGTTCACAAAATTATTGGTGACGATCTTCATCACGCCCTGTCTTGCAGAAGCGATCCATATATTCCCCTGATAATCCGATGTGATCATATCTACCGGGTTGTCAACTGGAGAAATGTCTATCTCATGGAAGCAGTTATCATCATCCAGGTAACCGACCAGATTGTCGGATGCGATCCAGACTCTGCCGCATTCATATGACATCCAGTTCACATTTCCGAGACCGGGAATATATATTTTTTTATAACCTTCGGAATCCCCCGACAGCCTGCCGTAATATACGGTGTCCTGTTCGGCTCCCATATAAACCTTTCCGGGAGATCTGGGGTCGGCAAGCATCATGGATATCTTGGGGAATTTACCCTCTCCCGATCTTAAAAAATACGAAACGGAACCTGAATTAACGGTAAATATACATCCGTTTTTGGTGCATCCGTATACCAGTCCGTTCATATCGGCAACAAGCCTTGAAACTGTCTCGTTTTCAAGTCTGACATCATTTACCCGGGCAATATTCATGTCATTATCGGCATATACAAGACCATTGGCTGTTCCAATATAAACATAGCCGTTTATCCCTTCGGCAAATGTCCTTATTGAAGATGAAGGAAGACCGTCCTCATATGTTATATGCTTATGTTCATTACCGTCCATGACAACTACACCGTTATCATTGGTTCCTATCCAGAGTCTTGATGAACTGTCTTCATAGATCACTCTTCCGCTTGTCAATCCGTAGGAAGTATCAAGTCTCTCGAAAGAGGTTCCGTCATGACGGATTATTCCGCCGTTGTTTCCAATCCATACATATCCGTCCCTGGACCCGTATACACAATTGGCATCCGAAGAATTCAACCCGTTTGTGGCATCAAAAAGCTTGGTCGTGTATCCCACGCCCTCTATCTGTCCGGTAGCGGCATAACCTCCGCCGATGACATTTCCGATGACACCGGAGGTTGACGATGTCGTCGAAGAATCCTCTTCGGCAAAGACTTCCATCGGAATACTCCCGGCCAAGATCAGCAATATGCATATTATGATCACGATCGAACTTTTATGTTTTCCTTTATACATCCTGAGGATATTCCTCCGTTAAGATTCCTGATTGTATTTCTTAACTATCAGTTTTACTTCCGTTAAGGCTTCCATAAATACCTCAACACATTTTGGATCAAACTGTGTTCCGGAACCTTCTTTGATTATCTCTATGGATTTTTCTATGGAAAAAGCAGGTTTGTAAACACGTGGTGAAGAAAGTGCATCAAAAACATCCGCCACTGCCATGATACGTGCAGACAACGGAATGACCTCTCCGTGAAGTCCTTCCGGATAACCTTTGCCGTCCCATCTTTCGTGATGATAGGCGGCCATGTTTCTGGCTTCCTTAAGATAGTTTTCACCCTTAACGGTACTTATGGCATTTTCCATGATCTTCTTTCCCGCCGTAGTGTGAGTCTTCATGATCTCATATTCTTCATCCGTAAGCTTTCCGACTTTATTCAGTATCTTATCTGATATATTGATCTTTCCGACATCATGCAGCGGTGCGCTTCGAATTACGTCGGAAATGAATTTGGGCGTGATCTTTTCGGAATAATATCCTTTTTTCTTAAGGCCTTCTACTATGATCTTAACGTATGCGGCGGTCTTCTGGACATGTGCACCGGTATCGGAATCGCGACTCTCGACCATATCCGCCATGGTGATGATAAGTCCGTCCTGCATTTGAGCCGTCGAATCGGACAGCCTTCTTACGTTTCTCATCTGTTCCGCCTGATTCAAGGTCAGTCTGCAAAGCGCATTATATAGTTTTTCCGTCTCATCGCCTGTGTGAATATCCAAAGAACGTATCGATCTTACATTATCATCAAGTTTATCCTGATCTTCTCCGGCCTGAGAAAAATGGTCGACACAATAAGCCATGCTTGTTATAGGATATGAAGTATAAATTCCTGTAGTCCACAGACCGTATCCGACTATGACAATAAAGATAGCCGCAATGATGAGGCCGATCTTGAATATGTACTCCCTCATGAAGTCGGCGATCAATTCGATGGAAACATCCGCAATCACATAGCAGACCGTATTGCCTTCCGAATTCTTTACCGGGTGAGCAGCCGATATAAGCCATCCCCACGAATCATTTGACTCAACGGGATCTATTTCTTTTCCTGCTATAAGATCTTCGACATAAGGGAGAAATTCATGCTCATAAGGAACCATTTCGCCGGCCTTATATGGCTCGGGGCTGCCCTCATCGCCTCTGGCATCAAAAACATAGCGGAATCCGTCTTTTTCTGCTCTTGCAACATAGAGGTATTTAACATTTGTCATGTTATTCCGTATACCCTCTATGACCTGAACCGTATCTTCATATCCTTCGACAGCATCTCCTCCGAGGATATAATCATTGATCATTTCGGCATCGAGAACGGCAGCTACCATATGTGCAACATCACCGGCTTCTTTAGTCCTTTCAGCTTTAACGTTTTCGATATATAGTCTCAGACCGGCGCCGCCGACTAAAAGCACAAGGACAAGTGAAACAAGAGAAAGAGTTACCGTCATGCGAAATCTTAACGATTGTCTGACATCCTTGCCCCATTCCTTGATAGATCTTTTTTCATCCTTCGAAAGTGGGCGTTGCATCCAGGCTCCACCTTCGATCTTATCTGCCATTTCTTCCGGGATAAGACTCATCACATAGCAGGAAACCATCGTAACGAGTCCCTTATCAAGAAAGTTGAGTATAAGATTAATAATGAGCAATACCACAAAACCGTTATAGCCCGTAGCCTCAACCGTAGAATCGACCATGGATCTTATAATGGCATCCTGCGGGCCGCCGAAATGCTCCCATTGAATTATCGAACTCAGGCTTCCGCACAGTATGCTTATAATAACAATGAATATACCGATGTCTTTGGCTCTATTAAGAGATCTTTTTCTTGAAAAAGAAGAAACAAAAAGAGCGGCCAAAGCATTAATGACCGCAAAATACAAAGCCTCTCTGTTGAAGAAACTGCAGATCAGATTTGTTACGACCGCTGTGACAACGCCGGGGAAAAAACCACCCATGGTTGCCATGATGATAGTTCCGATCGTATCCAGATATAACGGAAAACCAAGCTTGAATACCGCAAACGACAGCAAAACGTTGACTGTGATAGCGATACAGATCGCCATTACAATGAGAAAAACTCTGCTGTTTGCTCCCTTACGAAAGATATTCACGAGACATCCCTTTCTCAATCCACTTTCAATAACACTTTATTATATCATAAAATGCCATATTTTTAACAAAAAAGGGAAAGAAAGGTCGCTATTTTGATAGCAGTTTCTCAAAAACAGGTCTTATCGGCGGAGAGATCATCCCGATATCGATATCTTCCGTTCTGAAGAACTTAAGTTCCTCTATTTCGGACTCCTGAGCCCTAAGTTCGCCATGGTACTTTCTGCAAATATATATGATCTCTATGTTTGACACCTCATCTCCGTTAGGATAAACATAGTGAGTATCGGGACCAGAATTTACAAAGAAAAACTCTATCTCGTCCGCAATAAGCCCTGTTTCCTCCAAAAATTCTCTTTTGGCACATTCCTCCACGGGCTCATCGATCTCCACGGATCCGCCCGAATATCCCCACAGGTGATTATCGGTCCGTTTTCCAAGAAGGATCCGTCCCTTATCATCTATACATATTATGCTTGCCGCGCACTGGATAACGGTCCTGTGTCCGACGATCTTTCTCATTTCTGAAATATATCCTGACATAATGATACCTTTACCATGATGGATTTTTTGCAACAAAAAATGATATTACCCTGTTAAAAAAACGAGAAGTTTTTATCCTCCATGCCATTTTATACTACAGATGAAAACAAACCAAGTCGGTTTACGACAAAAAAGGAGGAGAATATATGTCGATATTTGGAAAAAAAGAAACAATTTATCTATATTCGGAGTCTCAAAAAGATGATTTCATCGAAAAACTCGAAAAAGCACATGTGGATTACAGGATCCGCGAAGATCGTGACAGTGTTTTCAGCAACCATACAACCTACGTTCTTCGTCTGGATGCAAAGGATTTAAAAAAGGTGGTATAAAAAATACCAATCTCCATACTGTCTTCACAATCGGGGTACCTCCGTGGTAAGGCCGTCAGGTCAAGCCACGGAGGTATTGCTTTACTCCGGGATAACTGTGTCTTCTTTTTCATTTTTGTATGCTTTTACAGTGAATACAGCCAGTATTACAGTGTATATTCCGATAAAAGCTTCCGTGATCAAAGCCGAACCGGTTAATCTTGACAATGTAACAGCGAGCCCGTCCATCAGGGCATGCAGTAAAACAGCCAGAAGGCAGAGTGATATCTTTTTATCCTTAACGGATCTGTATACGATATAAGAAGCACAGATATGGTACGTGATCGCGAAGGCTCTCTCAACAATTCCGGCAAGTACCGCAGGCGGTGCAGACAACCATAAAGGCGATATCTGTTCATATAATTGTTGCTGAAGATCAGGGCTCATGCCTTCGATCAGCATATTCCCCATCCCGGCATTTAAGGTAAATGCCATAGCAAGGCTCGAAATCGTTGAAGTTCCTATCAAAATGATGCTCTCAATACCCCCGTGTCCTATACCGAACATGACGGATTCCTTTTTTTCAAGATCCGTCTTCATAAAGTTGCGCATCACGATATATCGACCGTATTCCTCAAATACACCTGCGGCAAGTCCGCCGTAGATCGCATAAAATGCAGTCGATGTGAATTTCTCCTCACCCAGCACCAACAATACGACATTATGAAGTATCGTCTCAAGGATAAGAGCAAATATCACAAATGTTGCCATTCCAAGCAGACATGATCTTAATTTAGCCCCGGTCTTCTTCCTCCATATGAGCATGAGCACTATCGGCAACCCTAAACAAACTATCGCTCTTACAAACAGTAAAAACATTGTAGCGTCGGGAACTCTGCATTGTGAAAGATCCATGATATCCTCCTACTTAAACTTTACCGCTGTTCCGTATGCGACTATCTCGGCAGCGGACTGCATTACTGCCGAAGAACCGTACCTTACGCCAACTATTGCATCTGCACCCAATGCTTCAGCCTCATCAACCATCCTCTTGGTAGCAATTTGTCTTGCCTCATTTAACATCTCGGTATATCCTACGATCTCACCTCCGACGATGGTCTTAAGTCCGGCCATAAGGTCTCTTCCAACATTCTTCGAATTAACAATTGTTCCTTTTACCAATCCGAGAACTTCAAAATCCTGTCCGGGAATTGTTTCAATACTTACGAGCTTCATATGCCTCTCCTTTTCTGATCTCTTTGATCCTTTGAAACAATGCTGTTACTGTTGCTATTATCATTATCGACGGAGTTACTAGAAATAAGATCAACACCGGTAAAGGTATCGGATCATTGACCGCTCCCATGATCACTATAACGATGAGCAGCAGCATAACAGCTATAAAACATGTTGCGGCAAGAACGGCACCTGTCATGGTCTTCCTGCTCACATCGCTTTTGGACAGATCCATAAATACTGCGCCTCCTTTTTCAAGTTGCTTTAGTTCGTCGAGGTAAGCCGATGCATCGATCTGATCGTAACCGGCAACTTCATTGCTCAGCTTTTTACAAAGGTCTATCATCAATCCGATGTTATCACGTTGGTCTTCCAGTTTCTTTGACTGGATCTCCATGCATTCTTCAAAAGAAACGGAACCTGTCTCCAGTTTTTTGATCTCTTCGATCGGAACATCGATCTTTCTTAAGAGCTTTATCTTAAGAAGACAGTCAACATCCGATAATGAATAATCCCTGTATCCGTTCTCCGGATTCCTGCCGGGATTTAACAATCCCTGCTCCTCATAAAACCGTATGTTTTTTTTGGTGATCCCTACCAGTTCTTCAACCTGATTGATCTTCATTTCTACCTCGAATTTCTATCGAATGGCCTCTCGATACCTGAAAAATAGACCTTCCACCAGGTGGAAGGTCAAGTATTTTTTAATATTATTATAAATTTTTCCCAATAGCCGTATTCTGTATGACTGCCTATTTCTGTTTGCAGCGCAGATACATGGCATTCCATTTCATCATTTCATCATATTTCCGGTGGAATTTT